>JAFDIX010000599.1 GCA_019307805.1 Deltaproteobacteria bacterium
AATCTATATCTGATTTGGCCCAGAAGACCAGGTTTTACAGACCAAAATAAAAGGGTCCTTGGACTGAGAAAAGAACAATTCTTAAAATACTTTCTTCCTGCGCCACTGCTTCGGGCGTTCGCTCGGGAACTTGAGACCGCTGACATCCACGCCCAGGTTGACAAAAAGTTTAGCCAGCACGATGGCGCTGCTATAACCCTCCAGTACGGGCACCTCCCAGCCCATTTCATCCAGGCGCTTTTGGAGAAAGGATTGAATCCAGAAGACATCGGAACAGCCAAAGGTGATGACCTCCGCGCCGTCCTCCTCTATGGCCGCAACGGCCTCCTTGACTGCCCGTTCCACGGCCTCCGAGGGTTCCCCCCGCAGGGCCTTGTCCCGTTCCTCATCAATGGTGGTCTCATCCTCATACCCCGGCCTGCCGTGGTAAAAGTTGATGTTTCGAATGGAAGCGCAGCGCTCGGTAAAACGGTGCCGGATCACCAGTTCGTAATAGAACATGTTATGCACTTCGGTAAAATCAATGATGCTGAACTTGTTACCCAGCATGGAGGCAATATGCATCTGTGAAAATGCACAGGACGTCACAGGGATATTGAATTGTCGGGCGATCTCCCTGGATTCCATGAAACCCGGCTCTCCACCTCCCAGCAGAATGATGGCGTTGTACTTGCCGCTCTCACAGGCCTCCCGAACAATGGGCAAACGGGCCGCCGCAACATGGGCAAACTCTTCCCAGGTCTCAACCGCCCAGTCCCCGTATGGAGCTATCGGACCTCCATGAAAATCCCATTCAACATCCTCCAGTAAATGCCCGATGTTGAGATATTCCATTCGCAGGCGCTGCTCTTTGCTCAGTTCCGCGCTGTGGTACTTATCTACATGTTTGCCCCCCTTAGGCAGTTCAAAGGGCTGTATGAAAAGAAACCGGTATTTTTTCTTCTCTTCTGCCATCAAAATCACATTTTACGTCTGAATAAAGTGCAAATTATCACAAATATTAACCGAAAGTCCTTGACGACGACTCCCATTCGTGGCAAACTCCCATATCATGGAAAGAGATATATATGCGAATTTGGTAACATGGAAATCATCCCCCCGGAGGAAGCCCCTTCTCTTGCAGGGCGCCCGACAAACAGGAAAAACCTTCATCTTGAAGGAGTTCGGCCAAAATGAATACGAAAGCGTCGTATACTGTAATTTTGAGGAAAATCCCGGTCTCGACCAGTTTTTTCAACGTGACCTGAATCCGGAACGGATACTGGCAGAGCTCTCCATTTATATGAATCTGGAGATTCACCCAGGGGCCGATTTGGTTGTTTTCGACGAGATCCAGGTTTCAAATCGTGCCTTGAATTCGCTGAAGTATTTCGCCGAACAAAGAACCGATGTTCACATAGCGGCGGCAGGCTCTCTTCTAGGTGTGAAACTATCCGCTCCCGGATCCTTCCCGGTAGGTAAAGTGAATTTTCTCCATCTCTATCCGATGACCTTTCTGGAATTCCTGGATGCCATGGGGGAATCCAGATATAGAAAGCTGCTTGAAAATGTTGACGTGCTTGTTCCGTTGGCTGAAGCGTTTCATTCACATCTAATCGATCTGCTTCGCTGCTATTATTTTGCTGGCGGTATGCCGGAAGCCGTCAAGCACTTTGCAGAGACAGGCCATGGACGCGAGACGAGAGAGATTCAAGAAGAAATTATTAAGTCGTATGTTCTGGATTTTGCCAAACATACCCCGGCAGTCGATATACCCAAGCTTACCCGGATTTGGGATTCCATCCCAAAGCATCTGGCAAGGGAAAACAAGAAATTCATTTTTTCTGCTGTCAAAAAAGGGGCTCGGGGGCGGGCGTATGAAAATGCGCTGACCTGGCTTGAAGATGCGGGTCTCATCCACCGGGCAAATGCGGCTGAGACCGGCAAACATCCTCTCAAGCATTATGCGGACATCGGTTGCTTCAAAGTATATGCCCTGGATGTCGGATTGCTGGGGGCTATGGCCAGGTCTCCTGTTGAGCTGTTGGCGCAGGGAGAGCGACTCTTCAATGAATATGAAGGCGCTTTTGTGGAAAATTATGTCGCTCAGCAGCTGGTTTCGCATTTCCAGCAGCAGCTCTACTACTGGCGAAGTAAAGGTGGAAAGGCTGAGCTTGACTTTTTTTTTGAATTCGCAGGCCAAATTTGTCCGCTGGAGGTTAAAGCCGGCATTAATCCAAAAAGCAAAAGCTTGAAGTCTTATGATCTACAGTTCCAACCGGCCCGGCTCATGCGCACGAATCTGCTTAACTTCAAGAAGGATGGAAAAATCTGTAATCTGCCCCTTTATGCCGTATCGCTACTGCCCCGTTTTATTTGAGCGGCCGGTTGAAGGCGGCGGCTATTAGGAAATGGGGGGGGACATATAAGTTATTTGACCAAGAGTTGAAGCCACCATATACTTATTTCTTAAAAAAGCAAATGCACGTTAAAAACACATATCAGGAGGAAAAACCATGGCCTATATATTTCATCAGGACGAACTTCCCAGACTGCTGTCAGTGACACCCGGAAGGGAGCGAGTGTTTTTCGTGAGCAAGGAACTGGCGGATATGGATGATATGCTGGCCGGAATCATGTACTACAAAGAGGGGGCATCTTCACCCTATCACATGCACAAAAACTGTGAACATTTCTATTTTATCTTCGAGGGAACCGGGACAGTGGAAACCCCCGATGAGGTGAGGGACGTTGGACCGGGTGACCTCATTTTCTTTCCTGCTGAGGATGAACACCGTCTACGCGCCAAGGAAGCACTCTTTTATTTCGAATTCCAGGCCCCCAATCGTTTCCAGACCACCATCCTGGATGGGACCGACGAGGATTTGCGGTGGGAACACGTGGACGGCAAAGTCTGGGTACAGAGCTGATCTCGGGAAAGGAGAATGGGACAATGACGACCTTTATTGACACCAAGCAGTGCCAAAGGGTGAAAATGGATGATGGACAGGGCGAATTTGCTGAAATTGTGAACCGGGAATTGTGCGGAGCCGAAAATGTAACGGGTATGCTGCGCTGGCTGGCAGAAACCGAAAGCCTTGATGCGCAGCCCCTGGAGAATACACACCAGCTCATTTATCTGATGGAAGGCGCAGGCGTGATCGCCCTGGAAGGAAAAGATTATGACGTCCCTAAAGGCGCCGGGATATACCTTGGACCCAATGAAACGGCCCGTATCACCCAGGCCGGTACCGAACCTTTAAAACTGCTCCATCTTGTCGTTCCAAAAATTTCCTGAGGATGGGCGCACCACCCCGGAGGCAGGTTTTCTGACAGCGATCTAACTGGAGATCTCAAAGGTTTCAGTCACCTCGATGGTCTCTATGACCGATTGGACCATGGGACAATTCTTGTGGGTCAGGGTGATTGCCCTTTCCACTTTTTCCTGACTGAGTTTTTCGCCGGCCAAAACAAAATGAAGGTGAATTTTTTCAATGCGGTTGGCATTTTTTTCATTTCGAGTGACGTCCGCTTCAATGCGAATGTTATCCAGGGGTATTCTTTGCTTCTTTAATATATTCCTCAAAACCCCGCCGCTGCAGGCGGCGACAGAGGCAGTCATCAGCTGAAACGGGCGAAAACCAAGGGACTCATCACCGGCAACCCGCAGTGATCCATATTCGAGGTCTATACTAAACCCCACGCTCTCCATCCTAAGATCCATTTTGTATTCCATACTCCTGGCTCCTTTCAAAATAGGGGGCAGCCCGCCGGCGGCGAGCGATCAGAGATCAGCGATCATGGGGTAATGGCGCCCACCCTGCAGGGCTAAACAAAAGCCGGGTCCTCTTGGCCCGGATACTTTATTCATTACCCTGCTTTACCCTTTGTCTCTCCATCTTCTCCCGAATACTCGCGATCACCTGGGCCGGCGACTGCTTTTTGAGCAGAACCCGGAACTGGGCGCGATAATTCGATACCCCACTTATCCCGAGGAACACAAGATCGTAAACCTTCCAAGACCCGTCCCTCTTTAACA
>JAFDIX010000600.1 GCA_019307805.1 Deltaproteobacteria bacterium
TAATTGCATTCAGCCCCTCCTTTTTAACCTTGACAATGCCCTTTATCTGTCAGAAAATAGTCCGACCAGTCGGTTTAATCGTATACTAATTATTTGGTTGGAGAATGTTATGAAAACGGACGGGAAGAAGAGAATCCTGATTGGAAAAATGGGCCTTGATGCCCACGACAATGGTGTCATTATTGTGGCCAAGTGGCTTTCGGATGCCGGCTTCGAGGTGGTCTATGCCGGTCTGTACAATACTCCTGAGAGCCTTGTGCACAGCGCACTGCAGGAAGGGGTGGACGCCATCGGATGCAGTTTCCTGGGTGGGGAGCACCTCTATTACGCCCGCAAGCTGACAGAATTGATGCAGAAGAAGGATCTCAATAAGCTGAAACTCATACTGGGCGGCGTGATACCACCGGAAGATGTGGACGAACTCAAAAGAATCGGAGTGGATCAGGTCTTCACCCCGGGAACCATGCGGGACACGATTATCGAGTCTATCAGGAACCTTTTTTAAAAAGAAAAATCAGACAGGATTTACAGGATATTCAGGATTTTTTCATTTTCATGAGGAAAGGGAAAATGCAAAATGCGGCTACACCAATAAAGGGCTCTGGGAAGACAGACATATCCGTGGAATCCTGTTGATCCTGTCTAAAAATAAAACATAGGGAGCAGATAATATGAATGAAAAGATAAAGACGCAAAGCTCTTATCTCGAAGGAGAACACTTGCCGCACTTCAGGAGCCTTTCCGGAAGGGAGTACAAGGAGGTGTATACCTCCGAGGATGTCACCGATAGAAAGGAACTGCCGGGAGAATATCCCTTCACCCGGGGCATTCACAAGACCATGTATCGCGGCAGACTGTGGACCCGCAGGCAGCAGAGTGGGTATCGCTCCGCCCGGGAGAGTAACGAGCGCATTAAGTACCTGCTTTCCGTGGGGCAGACCGGAATCAACATGGACCCGGACCTGCCGACCCATCTGGCCCTGGACCCTGATAACCCTCTGGCCCGGGGAGATGTGGGTCTTCAGGGTTCCAACCTTGTTATCTATGAGGACATGGTGGACCTGTACCGGGACATCCCCCTGGACCAGGTCAGCAACACCATGATCGTAGAGGCCCCTACCTCGGCAGTGATTGTTTCCCAATACCTGCTCCTCGCCAGGGAGAGAGGTATTCCCTTTGAAAAACTGATCGGAACGATCATGAATTGTCCCCTCACCCAGTTTGTGGGACCCACATACCAGGCCAACACCACCTTCTTTAACATCGAGTATGGCGTAAAGATCGCCCTGGATGTCATGGAGTACATGATCCAGCGGGCACCCAGGTGGAACATCGTCAACATCAATGCCTACAACATTCGCGAAACAGGAGTGAATGCCATCCAGGAGGCCGCCTTTGCCCTGGCGGTAGCCCAGGACTATGTGCAGGGTCTTATGGACCGGGGCCTGGATGTGGATGTGTTTGCCCCTCGAATCGGTTTTTTCAGCGCCGTGCACATGGATTTCTTCGAGGAGATCGCCAAGCTGCGTGCCATGCGGCGTATCTGGGCGCGGCTCCTGAAAGAGAAATACAAGGCTAAGAACGAACGAAGCATGTGGTTTCGTACGGCCTGCCAGACTGCCGCCTTGCCCCTCACGGCCCAGGAGCCCCTCAACAATATAGTCAGGGCAGGTGTCCAGACTCTGGCAGCGGCTTTGGCCGGGGTTCAGTCCATTCATACCACCGGATATGATGAGGCCTTTTCCCTTCCCACGGAAGAGAGCCACAAGCTGTCCCTTCGGACCCAGCAGATCGTTGCATACGAGACCGGTGTCACAAAATCCGTGGACCCACTTGGAGGCTCCTACCTCCTGGAAAGGCAGACCGACGATTTGGAAGAGCAGATCTGGGAGCTTCTCAAGGTCATCGAGGGCAGGGGGGGATTCCTGCAGTGTTTCCTGGATCGCTGGGTCGAAGACCAGATCACGGAAAAACGACACCAGATGGGGGAGGATTTTGTTTCAGGGCAGCAGCCCATCGTGGGAGTCAACCTGTTCCGGGATGAGCGGGACGAAACCAAAATAGAGATATTCAGGCACAGCGATGCATGGCAGCAGGAGAGAATCCAGGAGATTATCGATCACAGAAAAAACAGGCCCCAGGAACCTGTGAAACGCACCCTGGATGCACTCGAGTCCCAGGTGAGGGAAAGACCCAGGGAAAACTGCATTGAAGCCATTATGAAGGCCGTGGAGGCGCGAGCCACGGTGGGTGAAATCATCGATGCCGTAAGAAGGGCAATCGATTTTAAAAGGCCGGGAATGTGATGACCTTTCTTCTCTTTGGGTTTTGTAACGGGCTCTATGCCTGGTATGACCCGGAGGGTGCGGTGGGTTCCAAGGAACTCTCCGAAATGATTTGGAGGATTTTTTTGAAGGGTGTAAATGATTTCTGATTGCCTCTGGATGATTACTGTTATCCTTCTAATAATCGTCCCATAAGCCCGCATCCGCACCTAAATTTCAGCAAGCATTCCACAGGAAATTCGTTTGTTAGTCTCTGGCAGAGATTTTCTGAACTCTGCAGACTTCTTAGTGTCCCCATCAGGGTTGGTTGAAACCCCTCGCCTTCAGGCGAAGCAAAGTTTAGGTATGTCGCCAGGCGACTTGTCATTCCGGCCTCCGAGCCGGAATCCAGGGGAAATGGATCCACAGCAATTCTGGATGCCGGATCAAGTCCGGCATGACGGTTAGAGTAATTCCGGTTCAGTATATTGACGATTAATCATTCAGGATTATCTTAAAACGAGAATTTTAGGTGATAGAGAGGGGATGGCAAACCATCCTAAATGAGGTTTACAAACAGGCTTCCAATTGACTATTGTGTATAAAGAAAAATTGGTAGCGAAAGAAATAATGAGGAGGAGGATAATCATGAAAAGAGCATCGTTCATTTTCTTTTTCATGCTCGTGACGTTTGTTTTTGCAGGGATGGCAGTGGCCCAGGAGCCTATCATTTTC
>JAFDIX010000601.1 GCA_019307805.1 Deltaproteobacteria bacterium
GAAGCAGAAGCTTATGGGGTTGGGGTTCAAGTGCGAGATCCAGACGGTCAGCATCAATAATAAGGATACCTACCATCGCGTGCGTGTTGGCCCGTTTGCTGATCTTGAAGCGCTTGATGAATCGAGGCAGAAGCTGGGTGAATTTGGCATCGAAGCGCGGACTGTGGAGTATCGGGAGTAGTGTGTAAAAGGATGCTGACAAATTAAGTGCATCTGGGCGACAAGTGCCGGAAGAATAGATGAACAAGCTTATACAAACGGTACTGGTTTTCCTGAGACTGTAAATTAAATTGTTTAACTGCTCATAGACCAATACCCTTAATGATAAAGGAGATGGGAAATGAGCAGTTACACAATTTAATTTACAGTCTCGTCCGGGGAGCAGCCAGCGTCTCATCTGTTTCAGTCAGTAATGACGGAGCAGGCTCCCTTGCGCTCCTTAAGTTGGTCGTTGGAACCGTCATTCAAGCTCGAGATATCCACTCCATCGGGGTCACCCTTATTGTGGTCGAACTCAGCCTCCGTATGACCCAATAGAATTTCAGGTTTGTTCTTCACCTTCTCGTCATATTCGTTCCCGAGGAGGGCCTTGATGACAGTCTGGGGCACATGCACAACTACAGAGGACACTATCCCTTTCTTGATGTCCGCAACAGTAGTTTCGGCCTTGAGCTTGAGTTTGAAATCCCTAACGATGGGGTCGGCCGTCATGCTATCCCGGTCCAGCTTTACCTTCAACTCCTTGAGGAATCCTGTGACGGTCTCGGACTCAAACGTGACGGTGACATTGTCCATGTCCTTGATCTTGACCTCATGCCATCCGCCATCGGCCAGGTTTGGATTAACCCCGCCAGTACCGGAAATGAAGGTTGTGATACCGTCTTTCTTGCCCACTTTCTCGATCTTGATTTCCTTGAGGGTGGGATCTGTTTTGTCAGTTCTCACCTTCAGCTTCATGTTGCCGCCCATCGTCAACGTACCGGCCTCCCAGGTTACGACTCGGTCAACTTGCAGGGTTAGCAGGTCATGCGGACTCACTCCGGGGTCCACCCCAAAAAGAGAGTTCCATATATCATTGAGATTTTCATCGCTGTTGAACGTCTCAAAATGTAAAGATTCACCCGTACGTAGCGAGGTCTTTTTCATTTCTTTGACCTTTAGCTCACATACCATGGCCTGAGACGGGGTCTGACATTCTATTGCTCGCGCCATTCTCACAGTGTTATCAGTGCTGAACTCATCAAACCGCTGTATTGTTGGTGCAAATCCATCAGCGTATACCTGCAGTTTGTACTGCCCGTAGGAATCCAGTGGAATGCGCAGATCGTAACTACCCGTTCCATCACAGGAGAACATGTGTTGGCCATTCGCCAGAACCATGGCACAGACCGGGGTTTGAGTATTCTGAACCAGTACATTCCCTGAAATATCGATCCAATTCCCGGCAGATCCTGGATTTACATCAGGGTCGGAAGGGGGGTTATAGCTGGGGCAGGCACCCGAGCGTGTCATCACCACCGCTTCGTCAATTGAAGAGCCCGTCAATACATCAATCTTTGGGAAGAAACCATCTGCATACATTTGTCGTTTCACCGTACCGTCCGGTCTGGTCGGGAGGTCAGTGAGAGAAAATTCACCCCATGGATTGCATGAGAACGTGAACTGGCCGCTGGCCAATACCATGGCGCAAATATTATTACCATTGGAGGCTTTAACGGTGCCGCTGAGGTCAACCGGGTTCGTAGTGGCGTTGGCCAGTCCAATTGTGAAAGAGGCAGAGACAATCACAATAGCGAAAAGATAAGTCAGTAGCCTTTTTATCCTCTCCGTGCATACGAGTAGTTTCATCATGATTTGCAGATCTGATGCATTCAAATATGTGCTATTCCATTTCATTATTGCCACCCTTGTATATTATTTAACTAATCTAGTTTCAGTATATCCAGGATAAAAACCGGACAAAATTGTACAAAGGTATTACTCAGGTGCCTGTGCAAGGCGAATTGATAGTCAAGCCGCTGCAGGAAGCTGATAGAGCCCTCGGCAGTGAGTTTGCCAACGGAAGTTTTTCAACGTGGTTTTCGAAGTGAGAGTGCCTTCGGCAACTTCATCCGGCGTGTCGCCAGCGAGAGAGCTATGTGCGCGCTATTGATTGTAATACGTTTGGAACGTCTGCGAGCTTTCTCTTCAGGTCAACGGCATTCCAGAATAAAACGTGGTCAGGTAACTCCCGGCGAATGGTTCCGATGAGTCGCTCAATGAAGGGATGCGAGCAGGGCGTATAGGGAATGCTTCTGATCTCATCGACATCCAGGATGCGAAGATTCGCTTTCCAGCGATGGCAGGTGAACAGCGGGGCAATGTCAGAACTGAGGTAGTGTGGGACACCCTGGGTAGAAATGGCCTTGTTGAACACGCGACACAGGGCGGCACCATCAACATCACTGGCGTGCACGCCAAAGCCGATGATGCACCGCGTGAACTGGTCCATGATGACGAGCACCCAGTGGCTCTTCAAATAGAATGGACTCACACCGAAATAGGTCAATGCTCCAGAGGCTGTCCTTCGTGTGTCCCATGAAGGTCAGCCATGACGGCCCACCGTCACCTGGCCGGTAATGGGCTGCGAGGACACGCCTGACCACATCTTTACCGATGTCGACTCCGAATGGGAAGGCTGTCGGCAACTACAGCTCTGATGCCGCCGGGCCCCAACAGTTTGGCGATCGTGGCTAAAAGATGTGCAAGGAGTGTCAGCAGGTCCTTCATGGCAGGGTAGAGTGGGGAAGGTTGCCTTCGGGAACAAGACTGTCTAAGTTACCGTTTTCAGGTGATAATTACGAATTCGCCACTCGCACTTGGCCACACAGATCCTGCCTGCTTTTCTGGTAGACTAGCCTCCCTTTTATTGATGCCAGTATCCGGCGCGCTCGGCATGCCCGCTCCGGGCCATTTGTCAATGAGACAAGAGTGAAATTTTACCGTCCTAAATCCA
>JAFDIX010000090.1 GCA_019307805.1 Deltaproteobacteria bacterium
TCGCCCTGGGGATACCCTGGAAATTATCAACAACAATGGTATGGGCAGACTCATTGTGGGGCACGGCGCCACCCGACTGGCCATGGGCAGAGGCATTGCCCAGAAAATCATGGTCGTCCTCGCACCGTAGGATTAATAAAACGGGTTAGGCAATCTTCTGGAGGATATCCCTGGCCCCGTCCCTGATGGATCTAATCGCTCTCTCTACAGGTCCCCGATGGAAGTATCGCGTCCTCTCCTCAGGATCAATACTCTCCGGGCAGTGCCGAAGCTGCAGTTTTATGATGGCATTGAAGTCGTCCTGAATAAACCGTTGGTATATAAGGTTGAGGGGGAAAAATCTGAACTCCCTGTGTGCGATTGCCGCCGACCAGTCGACAATATAGGGCTTCTCATCAGGGCCAATAATGGTGTTGGGCGCCCGCTTAAGGTCACAATGGGCCAGGCCCCTTTTGTGGATCCTTTCCACGAGGGCTCTTAAATCCTGAAAAAATTTTTCCGGTAGCCTCGTTTCATGTTCGAGCCCCTCCACATTTCGCCCCGGCAACTCTTCAAAGACCACGGCAAGGCCCCCTATAGTCCCATAAAACACCGGCACGCCTTCCAGCCCCTTTAACCGCCTGTAGGCCTTGTATTCTCTCCATACCAGAAAACGGCCAATGATATTTCTGAAGAGAAAACCGTTGGCACTGTAGTCCTTCACCACCACCCGAATATTATTCTCTTCGAGGACCCACAAAATAGGCCTTGTGCTGGACGGGCCTCTGATTACCCCGCACCGTCGATGGGGAAGATCAGATAATGTGAGGCCTGCGAACACCAGCCTTTTCTGGGGGGAAGTCATTTCTGTTTTAGACATTTCAGCCACTTCAGCCGTCTACATAGGCTAAGATTTTAAATTTGGGGTTTTTCTCTGCGCCCTCCTTGGCGCGCCATAGCCTTAACGGCGACGGCGGCTGTGCGCTCTGCGAGAGATATTTTATTTTGGAGGGGAACCCTCCTATCCCCTGACATCGTATTTGTAATAGGCAGCGCAAGTCCCCTCGCTGGATACCATGCAGGCTCCCACTGGATTTTGCGGGTTGCAGACTTCCTGGAACAGCTTGCACTCAAAGGGCCTGGCAGTCCCTCTCAGGACCTCTGCGCATCTGCATCCCTTGGGTTCTTTTCCAGGAGGAACCTCCAATGGAAACCGCAATCGGGCATCCTGGGCCTTGTAAGCCTCCTTAATCGCCAATCCGCTCCCCGGTATGGGTCCCAAACCCCTCCAGATCGAATCGCAGGGTTGAAATACATCCCCCATGATTTTCAGGGCCCCGGGATTCCCCTCCGGGACCACTGCTCTGGCATACTGAATCTCAGATTCTGCACGCCCATTTTCAACCTGCTCCACCAACATCAGGATCCCCTGGAGGATATCCACAGGTTCAAAGCCGATCACTACGCATGGGATCCCATATTGTTCCACGACATTCTCATAGGCGGAGGTCCCAATAATAGTGCTCACGTGCCCGGGACAGATAAACCCGTCAATTGCAAGGTCGCCTCCCGTGATGAGGGCATCCAGGGCAGGGGGCAAAAGCTTGTGGGCGGAGAGCACGGAAAAATTCTTGAGATCCCTTGCCTGAACCGTCTGGATGGTCGCTGCAACAGTAGGTGCCGTGGTCTCAAAGCCGATCCCCAGAAAGACCACTTCCTTTTCAGGATTGTCCTCTGCCACTTTCATGGCATCAAAGGTGGAATAAACAATCCTCACGTCGGCCCCTTGCCCTGTCTCCTCCTGCAGTGATGATGCCGTCCCTGGAACCCTGAGCATGTCGCCAAAGGTCGTTACGATAACATCCTTTATCCTGGCAAGTTTTACGGATCTGTCGATTTCCTCCATGGGAGTTACACATACGGGACAACCCGGTCCTGAAACAAGTTCGATGTGATCGGGCAAAATACTCCGGATGCCGTGCTTGAATATGGACATGGTGTGGGTGCCACACACCTCCATAAATCGGACAGGCCTGGTGGAAACCTCCCGAATCCTGCGGGCCAGTTCCTGAGCCAGTGCCCCATCCCTGTATTCTTCAATATATTTCATTTGAAAACGCCCCTTTATACCCCCCGTGCCGCATGCCCGCGCAAACAGCCTGTCCCAGGGAAATCCCGCCGTCATTGGTGGGAACGAGTCTGTGGGTGTAACCCTGAAAACCATTGTCCAAAAGCGCTTCGGTAAGTCCACTCGTGAGTGTGCTGTTCTGAAAGGCGCCGCCACTCATGGCGACCTCATTCAGGCCCGTCTCATCCCGTAATTGCTTACATATCTCAACAAAACCCTCAACCATGGTATTGTGAAAACGGCTGCTGACCACTCTTTTGTCTGTTCCCTGACCGAGGTCATCCACAATTTCCCTGATCAACCCTGTGGTCAAAATGACCCAGGGGAACTTCCCTTTTTTTAGGTCCCAGGAATATTTTCCCCTTTCATTTTTCTTTTGACACATCTCCAGTTCGATGGCTGCCTGGCCTTCATAGGCGTTCTCACGCCTGACCCCCACCAGTGCGGATACCGTATCGAAGAGCCTGCCGCAGCTTGAAGTCATGGGGGTATTCACCCTCTTTTGGATCATGCGAAGTATGAGATTGGCCTCCCCCATATCCATCTCACGGACAAACCTGAGGGGAAGATCAAAAAGGTTCTCTCCATAGGTCTTGTAGAGATAGCTCAGGGCCATTCTCCAGGGAAATTCTGCGGCCTTGTCCCCCCCCGGAAGGGGGACGTATTCAAGATGGGCCGCACGTTGAAAAGACACCCTATCGGCCAGAAGGATCTCCCCGCCCCATACCTCTCCGTCGTGACCAAACCCTGTTCCATCCAGAGCCATCCCGATAACAGGACCCTGGACACCGTTCTCTGCGAGACAACTGACAATGTGGGCATGGTGATGCTGGATGGCAATGGTGGGGGTCTCACTCCGGTCCCTGGCATAGACTGTGCTCAGGTAGTCCGGATGCATGTCATGGGCCAGCACCTCGGGCTCTATTTGAAGTATGCGTTTCAGATGACCTATGGTGAGTTTGAAAAAATCATAGGTTTCCAGGTTTTCCATATCCCCCACATGTTGACTGAGAAAAGCGCGGTTCTCTTTGATCAGACACAGGGTATTTTTGAGTTCGCCACCCAGTGCCAGAGTGGGGGGAAGTTCGGGCATATCCCGGGACAAAAAAATGGGGACCGGCACATATCCCCGTGACCGTCTTATCTGTCTTGGAACCCCATCCACAATCCTCGTGATAGAATCATCACTCCGCAGATAGATGTCGCGATCATGTGTCAGATAGTAGTCGCAGATTCCCTTCAGGTTCCTGAAAGCCTCCCTGTTTTCAATGTTGATCGGCTCCTCGGTGATATTACCGCTGGTCATGACAAGGGCCTTGAACACATCCCCTCCCATCAACAGGTAGTGCAGAGGGGTGTAGGGAAGCATAATGCCGAAATCCCTGTTTTTGGGTGCCACCTGGGAAGAAAGCCCGTGGAAACGGCGCTTTCTGAGCAGGACGATGGGCCGCTGATGGGATGAAAGGATTTCGGCTTCAAGTCTGTCGATATGGGCAAGCGCCCCGGCAGCCTGGAGATCCTTCACCATGAGGCCCAGGGGCTTTTCTTCCCGATGCTTCCGCCTTCTGAGCCGCTTAACGGCCTTGTGGTTTTGGGCATCCACGGCCAGGTGAAATCCCCCCAGGCCCTTTATAGCCACAATGGCCCCCTCCTTCAAAAGCCTCACGGTCTCTTGAACGGGATTTTTGCAGTCCATGGGATGGGCGTCATGGCCATGAAGAAAGACCCGGGGCCCGCAGTCCCAGCACGCGTTCGGCTGGGCATGGAAGCGCCGATTTTCGGGATCGTCATACTCTTTGCGGCAGGCAGGGCACATGGTAAATTTTTTCATGGTGGTCATGCGCCGATCATAGGGAATATCCTGAATAATGGTGTAACGTGGCCCACAGTTGGTGCAGTTGATAAATGGGTATTCATAACGCCTGTCTCCGGGATCTCCCAACTCCCGGAGACAGTCTGCACAAATACTGACATCCGGCGATATGAGGGCCTTTCGCTCCTCCCCTGCCCTGCTCTCCCGGATGTCAAATCCCTTGCTATGCTCGAGGGGAAGATCAGAACGTGTTACCGACGAGATGAATGCCAGGGGCGGGCTCTCTGTTTGCATGGAGGCAAAAAATTCTTCGATGTCCTCCTTCGGACCCTCCACCTCGAGATCCACCCCGGCGGAGGTGTTGATGACATGCCCACTGAGTTTGTAACGTCGGGCCAACTGGTAAATAAAGGGACGGAATCCCACCCCTTGAACGATTCCGGTTATGGTCCCCTTGGACCGCCTCATCATATGCTCAAGCCGCTGCCCCGGCCTGTGCCCTTTTCCGCAACCAGTCAAACCAGCCGTCGAGTCCCTCACCTGTCTTGCAGGACACATCAAAGATGGTCAGATCCGGGTTTATTTTCAGTGATTCTTCCTTGATCTTGTCAATACTGCAATCAACGTATGGAAGAAGGTCAATCTTGTTGATGAGCAGCACCGATGATTCATGAAACATCAAGGGATACTTGGCGGGTTTGTCATCACCTTCAGTGACGCTCAGGATCATGACTTTAAAGTCCTCTCCGACCTTAAATTCGGCCGGGCATACCAGGTTCCCCACATTTTCCACGACCATGAGATCCAGGTCCTGAAAGTTGAATTCCCCAAAGGTATCCCTGATCATATTCCCGTCCAGGTGGCAGGCACCGCCCGTGTTGATTTGAACGACGGGAATTCCCTTGGCTGCAATCCGCTCCGCGTCCTGGGAAGACTGGATGTCTCCTTCGATGACGCCCATCTTGAGGTCATCTTTGAGTGCCTCGATGGTCTTTTCAAGGAGGGTGGTTTTTCCTGCCCCGGGGGAACTCATCAAATTAAGGACCAGCAAACCGTGTTCATTGAATAGATCCCTGTTTTGATCAGCAATCCGCTCATTGGCTTCCAGTATGTCCCTTACCACCGAAATTTTCATAGACATTCTCCTTTTTCATGCTCATTGGCCAACGGTATATATGTAACATGTGATACTGGTTACTGGTTACTGGTTGCTGGTTGCTGGATGTTTTTGGACTTCACTATATAGAGCATTCCTGAATATCCCCGCTAAAGTCGGGATTTCCGCTTCGCTACAACAAGCATCCAGTATCGATCTCGTAAAAACGACTGTCTTACGCCTATCCTCATAGTTAGTTATAAAGATTAATGCAACGTTAGGGTTTGACGGTCCTGTAAAAAGTCGGGAATCCCGTTAAAGCGTCATTCCGGCGAAGGCCGGAATCCAGTGATTTCAGTATGTTCTGGGTGCTGACCGCTGATTGCTGACTGCGCTCATTCAGAAATGGCTATTTCTGGATGAGCACTTTTCAGTCTACCTCCATCTCCACAATAGACAAATCCTGCCCGCCGATAACCTCTATTTCCGTGCTGCCGCAGGCGGGGCAGGCAAAGGCGTAATCTTCGATGTGGAATTTGTCTTCACACTTTCGGCAGACCCCTTCAAGGGGAATGACATCCATGTCCAGGCGGGCCCCCTCCAGTTCTGTCCCGGTGGTGATCACTTCAAAACAAAAAGAGAGGGCATCCGGAACAACCGCGGACATCTGTCCGATGTTCAAACGGACAGATCGAAGGGTCCTGGCGTTGTTTTTCTCCATCTCCTCCTTGATGATGTCAATCAAACTCTGGACAATGGACATTTCATGCATAAAACAACCTGGGCTCTCTGGCGATTCCCTTAAAAGATCCCTTCGCGAGGAGGAAGTGCCTGTGTGCTGGACCCACAGGGCCCTAACCCTGTGTGAGGGACACGATCAATGAATTGGTTTTTTGTCTGGCATCGTTAAACAGGCCGGAAAGATTGAGGGAATGATTGGCAAAAATGCTGGCCGGATCACCGTTGAAAACGATCAAGGGCTCAAAATCACAACGGCCAAGGACTTCCAGAATTTTGTCCACCAGTTCCATTGAGTTCTTGTCCGCCAGGACATCCTTGAAGTCCACCTTTATGGCCTTGAAGGACTCGTAGAGTGCATATGCAACCCCCTGGGCATAGTAGAAATTGTCATCTATTTTGTACCAGGGAATATCAATATCCACCATCTGCGGACCCCCGGCATTATTTTGCTTCTCCTTCTCTATTGAAAGGGTCTTCCTGATGTCCCGTGGGGCATTGATCAGCCTTGTGTTCACCCCCCCCATGAGGGAGGCGTACTGATCCAGAAGCTGAACCAGGTTGTCCGCCCGGGGATAAAAATGGGATTTCCCTGTCAGTAGATTCTGATAGAAAGACCCCAGATTCTGGTATCCCAATTCCCACCTGCTTTCGGCAGAAGGGAACCACCACTTATAGGGATCATGGGAGAGGGCCGTAAAAGCTGCCTCTGCATTGGGGTCCAGCTTATCGGTTGTTCTCATCCTGGAGAGGTTGTCCCTCAGGACGCGGACATTATACCTTACCACCTCCAGTTGGCCGATCTGATGATTGGGCATATTATCCAGAAAAATGGTGGGCCAAAAAAGGTCGTTGGGTAACCAGTTCTCCATCATCTGTTTTACGAGTTCCTGGTTTACCAAAATGAATGTGGTTCCCTTGACCTTGGAATCCGCCTTTTTCAGGAAAAGCCGATCAGGCTTTCTCGAGTTGATAAACATGACCACCAGCACAAACACAACCAGGATGATAAAAGCCAGGAGAATCCAGCGTCCAAAACGCCTTTTTGCAGAGCCTGTGGGCATGCCCTGTGGAGTATTTTCCTGCATCACTTTTAATTCCTCCAATTCCGGGAAAACGCTGAAAATCCCATAATCTCGCGAAAAAACATGCATCATTGTAGAGGGAACCGTGAGGTACTGTCAACCGCTTAAACCGCCCCATGTAAGGGATCTCGTTTTCATCTGTAACAACTTTTGATTGCAAATAGGGGACGGATGCTCGATGCTGGTCTCTAGATCCTGGTAGTGTGGAAGGATGACAGGTATGATCCAGGTCGAAACTATAGACGGGGTACGAAAATTTCGTCTTGCAAGGTCCCTGCTGGGGAAAGGCCTGTACTACACGGCAGCCTACTGGGTTGACGGTCTTATGATCGATACGGGCTGCGCCTATACGGTCTCTGAACTGCTTCAGGCCCTGAAAGGCCTTCCCGTCATACATATTGTCAACACCCATACCCATGAAGACCATATCGGTGCCAATGCCGCCCTGAAGAGACAGACGGGCGCAGGGATAAGCCTTCATTCCTCAGGCATAGCGGTCTTGGCCGAACCCCGTGAGAAGAAACGCCTCAGACCATACCAGCGTGTTATGTGGGGATATCCTGAGCCTTCCAGGGGGACCGCTGTAGGGGAAGAGATCGAGACCGAGAAACATCGCTTTCGGGTGGTACATACGCCGGGCCACAGCCCTGATCACATCTGTCTCTACGAACCTGAGATGGGATGGCTTTTCACTGGGGACACCTATATTGGGGGGAAGGATCGGGCACTCAGGGCTGATTACAATATCTGGCAGATTATCGCGTCTCTGAAGTCCCTGGTCAGGTTGGAACCAAAGCTGCTCTTTTCAGGGAGTGGAAGCGTGAGGAACGATCCCCAGACCGACTTAAGGCAAAAAATCGAATATTATGAAAATATTGCAGACCGCGTTCTGGCGCTTCACCGCCGAGGGTGGGGTTATGGTAGGATTCGACGCAGCCTGTTTGGTCGGGAACTCCCCCTTGCCTATCTTACCCTGGGTAATTTCAGCGGAAAGAACCTGGTTCGATCCTTTGTGGAAGACCAACCGGAAACAGTCAATTAAAAGACGAAAGTGACTCAATAACCGGAAAATGGGGTTTGGATAAAACCACCCTTTACATAGCTCTTGCCCTTGCATCTTCTCTCGAAATGGTAAAACCGCACGAACGGGGCTCTTCGCTCGACCTGAAGTTCCCAGGCTCCGGGAACCCTGGGATTGACCGTTTTTCGGCGGTCATTGTCAACTCGCCGTTCCTTTCTACAACGCCTGTCAACACGATTGTTCTGGGAAATACTTCTTCGGCGGTCATCTTCTCTACGCCTTCCGCCGTTGTCCCTAATCAGAAAATATGCTTTTGAACGGCTCATTTCCAGACATCCTCACAGAGGCACAAAGCCTTTAAAATTAAGGAATTATAACTTCTCTGACAACTCCGGTGACACCCCCTTGCAGGAACACGCTGCCAGTCCTGGCCCTCAAAGGGCAATAGCGCTTAAGTTAATGATATTCTTTGATTTTTCACGCAGTTCCAGTGCGTATACGTCCTCATTTTCAAGGGCTGTTTCAAGAGTGTTAAGTATATCATAATAGAGGTCCCAGCCAAAGCGTTCTTTTCGATAAATCCGGTTTAATCCGCCCTCTTCACTGTCAGCGAATCGGAAGGCCTTCATGATGCGCCCGGCCCCGTCTTTCACGAACTCCAGGCCCTGGTCGCCCTCCTCTTTTAAAA
>JAFDIX010000602.1 GCA_019307805.1 Deltaproteobacteria bacterium
TGACCGCGATTCTGAAAACCTATGGCATGGCCGTCCATCTGCTCGGCGCATATGCGTACGCAAAGCCCGCATAAAATACATTCCTCGTTGCGGACTTCGAAACGCATTTGCTTCACCCCGAATTTTGAGGCAAGATCCTGGATCACCTTGGAACCCGGGGCTACTGAAAGCATGAGCTCTATCATCATCCTGCGTGCCTTGAGGACGCGGGCCGTATCCGTATGGACATCCAGCCCCTCCTCTACGGGATAGGTGCAGGAGCTCACTAGCCTGGTGGCGGGTTTTTTGCCGATCTCCACCAGGCATAACCGGCATCCTCCATAATTGCTCAGGCCTTCGTTGTAACAGAGAGTCGGGATCTCAAGGCCGTAAAATTTACAGGCTTCAAGCACGGTCCAAAACTCTTCGACCTGTACCTCTGTATTGTTTAGCTTGATCGTAATCATTTCGACCTCACTCTATCTTGATGGCATCGAAGTTACAGGCCTCAATGCAGGCGCCGCACTTGATGCATTTATCTGTGTGAATAAAATGGACTTCTTTTAACTCGCCATCGATCGCATCGCTTGGACAGACTTTTTTGCATGCCAGACAGCCCGTGCAGTTCTCTTCGATAACGATGTAGGCGATCAACTCTTTACAAACGCCTGCGGGGCACTTCTTGTCCTCAATATGGCTTTTGTACTCATCAAGGAAGTAGCGCAGTGTGGAGAGCACAGGATTGGCGGCTGTCTGGCCAAGGCCGCACATGGATGCATCCCTGACTGTTTCAGCCAATTCTTCAAGAAGATCCAGGTCTTGCGTCTTTCCTTTGCCGTCGCAGATATTACTGACGATCTCCCACATTCGCTGAGTTCCTTCCCGGCAGGAGATGCACTTCCCACAGCTTTCGTCACGCAGGAAATTAAGAAAATATTTTGCCACGTCCACCATACATGTGTTCTCGTCCATGACGATCATGCCGCCCGACCCCATTATGGAACCGGCTTCGATCAGGCTCTGGTAGTCGATGGGCAAGTCCAGCATCTTTTCCGGCAGGCATCCGCCGGAAGGCCCTCCTGTCTGGACGGCCTTGAACTTCTTTCCTCCGGGGATCCCGCCTCCGATATCAAAAATAACTTCCCTCAGAGTGATTCCCATCGGGACTTCCACAAGGCCTGTGTTGTTGATCTTTCCCACCAGAGAGAAGATCTTGGTGCCTTTACTGCTTTCGGTTCCGATGCCGGCAAACCATTCTGCCCCTTTATTGATAATGATGGGAATATTGCCCCAGGTCTCGACATTATTTATATTGGTGGGCTTGTTCCACAGGCCTTTAACCGCAGGGAATGGAGGTCTCTGGCGCGGCACTCCTACGTTTCCCTCGATCGAAGTAATAAGAGCTGTTTCTTCTCCACAGACAAAAGCGCCCGCTCCTTTGGAGATGTGTATCTTGAAATTAAATCCCGTTCCCAGGATATTATCGCCGAGGAGACCGGCTTTTTCCATCTGATTGATGGCCCCTTTTACATTGCGGAGCGCAAGAGGGTATTCATCACGGATATAGATGTATCCGTTCTCTGCTCCAATGGCGTATGCGCCTATCATCATTCCTTCCAGGACGCGGAAGGGGTTTCCCTCCATCAAGCTCCTGTCCATGTAAGCACCAGGATCTCCCTCGTCGGCATTGCAAATAATGTACTTGGTATTATTTTTGGCATTGCGGCAAAAGCCCCACTTTGTGCCCGTAGAAAAGCCTGCTCCGCCTCGGCCCCTAAGACCGGATCCTCTGACTTCTGCGATCACTTTTTCTGGAGACATTTCGTTCAGGACTTTGGCCAGGGCGCTGAATCCTTTAACAGCCGTGTAGTCTCCGATTTCAGTGGGGTCGAGCAGCGTGTTGTCTCCTAAGATAATTCGTTTTTGCTTCTTATAAAATGATATATCACCTTCTGATTCTCGCTTCTCTCCAGAGTCCGGTTCTGCATACAGCAGTCTTTGAATGACTTTGTTGTTAAGAACTGTTTCCGTAATTATTTCTTTGGCGTCTTCGGGTTGGACATGTTGATAAAACAAATTCTGAGGCTGGATGATGATGTTGGGCTCAGCTTCGCAGAACCCATGGCATCCTGTAACTTTAATTAAAGCTGTTTTTTCAAGGCCCTTTTCCTTGATTTCTTTCTCAATCGCATCGATCACTTCAAGCGAACCCCGGGCCTGGCCGCATGTCCCAGCGGAGACATAAAGAACAGTCTTGTTTCCGGAGCCCTTCTTGCCTGAATCCTCTTGGATCCAACGATCGAGCTCTAGGACCGAATTCAATTTACTCATCATTATTGTCCTTCTTTTCAAGCTTCTTCATGATCTTTGCAACATTTCGGATGTTTGATTGCGCATGATATTTATCGTCTATTACAACAACAGGCCCGATGGCGCAGCATCCGAGGCAGGCTACCTCATCCAGACTGAACTCTTTGTCTTTGGTTGTGCTTCCGGCTTCGATATCCAGGATCCGCTCGAATTCATCCAGTATTTTTGGCGCTCCCCGGACATGGCAGGCTGTCCCCATGCAAACCGTTATCTGGTGTTTGCCTTTGGGCTCTAGGCTGAATGCATTATAGAACGAAGCGACGGAGATGATGTCGATCATAGGGATCCCGAGTGTTTGAGAGACCATGTTCAGCGATACAGGCGGAAGATAGTTGAATTTGGCTTGAATATCCTGAAGTATGGGAATCAAAGACTCTTTTTGTTGGGGATGATTATGGATAATTGTTTCAAACTCAGATTGATCGATTTGCATAGATCTTCTCCATATGAGTTGAGATAAGTACTAAATTCATGATTTTGAAAATAATATCTTGTCGATCCAGTCATTTTTCCGAAAAATGTTTTATAACAACGGGAAATTTGATTGTCAAGGATATTCTTTTTGGTGTCAAGGTAAAGTGAAAATATTCTATTCTCTGCTACGCAAAAATTCCCGGTTTTGTCACGATCTATATTCTCTC
>JAFDIX010000603.1 GCA_019307805.1 Deltaproteobacteria bacterium
GATCCGACCTTGTCTTTCAGCTCAGCGATGCGTTCAAGCATTACGAGGTAGCCAAGTTTGTATCCCTCGCCAACAGCGGGGCGGTTCTGGCAGCCAACCACCGCATGATGAACAAAAAGGTCTTTGACTCCCTTCCCAAAGACATCCAGGGTATCCGCATGAAACTGCGCCTTGATTTTAATGCGCGTTATGCCAAAAATTTGATGGACTTTGAAAGCACGGTCATCGAGAACTGGAGGACGAAGTACGGCGTGACTATCTCCGAGCTGTCCAAGAAAGACATCGCCATCGCAGCCAAGGCCGGTAAGGATGCACAGGAGTGGTTTATCAAAAAACAGGAGTCCGGAGGTCATCCGGCCCACAAGGTTTGGAATTATTATTTGAACTCCTATAAGAAATATGACAACGAGGTAAAGGCAAAGGGCTATCCCTGGCAACGTTAGCTGTAGAGGTTTTCTGTCCGGCTGCGCTCTATGGGTCGCATTAAGGGGCGCGGCCGGGCTTTTTTTGATGATAGATGCATTCAGGATTAAAGAATATTGCTCACCCGAGGGCATAGTCGTTCCGGGAGTGGAAAAATCCATGTGAGCATCGGCAGATAGGACTTGGATTCATGGATCCTTTATATATTGGGATTATCGGTATAATTGGCTTGCTGATAATGATTATTTTGAGGTTTCCCATTGCCATCGCTTTAGTAACAGTGGGGTGCGTGGGCCTGATTTACTTATACAGTTTCAGCCAGGCCATGTATTATATCCCCCACGAAGTTTATTCCTACATATCAAAATTTACGTTCACAGCAGTGCCGTTGTTTCTGATGATGGGGTATTTTGCCTTTTACGCCGGTCTGACGGAAGATGCTTACGATGCTTCCCGGGCCTGGGTGGGAAAACTCCCTGGTGGGTTGGCCCTGACCACCGTTGCCGGATGCGCCCTGTTCGCGGCCACGGCCGGGTCCAGTCTGGCCGAGTGTGCGGCCATGTCACGGATCGCGGTGCCGGAGATGCGAAGGAGTGGTTACAGCGCCAGGCTTGCCACCGGCGTCGTGGCCTCCGCCGGGGGACTGGCCGTGGTCATTCCTCCCAGCATCATCATGATCATTTACGGAGTAATGACGGAAACATCCATCGGCGAGTTGTTGATCGCCGGTATTGTACCCGGGATCCTGTATTTTGGGGTTTTCGTTGTGGCAATCATGGGGTGGGCCTGGTTCAAACCGGCCTCGGCGCCACGGGAAAAGGGTGCGGATACATCCTGGGAAGCCAAAAAAGCCTCTTTTAAAAAGGTATGGGGTATTGCCATTCTCTTCGCCCTGGTTATGGGCTCAATATATGGCGGCCTGACAACTCCGGACGAAGCAGCGGCTATAGGGGCGGCCGGCGCTATCGTTATGACGTTTTTCAAAAAGAAACTCTCCTGGCCGATTTTCAAGCTGGCCGTGGTGGATACGGTCAAGGCCTCGGCCATGGTCTTTTTGTTGTTGGCCGGCGCTTCAATCTTTACCGCTTTCATGGCGGTGTCGGGTGTGATTGATGGGGCTACCACTGGTTTCATAGGTTTAGATCTGCCCCCCGGGATGCTGCTTCTCAGCCTTTTTGCATTTTACATTATTTTGGGGATGTTTTTGGATTCCATATCCATGATGATCCTCACTTTGCCCGTGGTGATGCCCATGATCGACACCGTGGGATTGAGCGTGATCTGGTTCGGGGTCATTATGTGCATGATTGTGGAAATCGGCTGCATCACCCCGCCCATGGGGCTTAACGTATACGTCATGAAGGCGGCCATGGGCAAGGAGATTGAACTGACAACAATCTTTGCCGGCGCTTTGCCCTTTGTGATCCTGCAGATCCTGATTGTTGTTATTCTCTATTACGTACCCCAACTGGCCCTGTGGCTGCCCGGGCATATGCTGCGCTGATTGTAATTTCGTGCCCTCCTGATTGTCGTTTTTTTGTATTCCTTCAGACCGGTCACCCTGTGGCCGGCGCGGCACGAACGGGTCCTTAACCGTGTCTGAGCCCTATCCGGCCTTTGCTAAGGCTCCTGTTTTCAATATTACTCATCTCTTTCCACTACCCAAAGACTACTTCAATTTCCCCGTTTCCCGGTAGGACGGTATCCATTTCACAATTTTGGTGATCAGTCTTGTCATTTTCCAGTTTTCAGGCAACCTAGTACCTCGTATCGTACATTTCTGGACTAAAACGCGTAAGCCGTTGAATGAAAATCGGATTCATTTGAGCAGAGGCACACGGTGCAAGGCGCACGGCGCACGGGTAAGGAACATCGGACTGTCTTTTTTCACCTCGAGCCCTGTGCCTTTAAACGACCACTCATGCACAGAGGAGTTACCCATGGAAACTGAAAAATATTGGAACCCCGTGCTGGAGACCATGCCGAGAGGGCAGTTAGAAAAATTCCAGCTCAAGAGGTTCAAGGAGAGCATGCAGTATGCCATGGACCACAGTCCCTTTTATGAAAGGAAATACAGGGAGACGGGTATAACGACTGACGACATTAAAACACTCGATGATGTCAGGAAGGTCCCGTTGGTAGACAAGTCCATGTTCAAAGAGGCTCAAAAGGACAAGGGCCCCCACCCATACGGAGAACTCCTCGCTGTCCCAATCGAGCAGGTCATGTCCCACAGCCAGACCTCCGGCACGACAGGGACACCGGTATACCTTCCGGATTCCTTTGAAAGCTTTCAGGACTGGATCGAGTCCTGGTGCTACTGCCTTTACGGAATGGGGTTCAGGAATAGGGACGTGGTCTTTATGCCTTTCCCCTATAACGTTTATATCGGATTCTGGATGGGGCATCTGGGCGCCCAGAAGATCGGTTGTAAGGTCTTCCCCGGAGGGGGTCTGGATACGAGGGCACGGATCAGGACCATGAAAGAGATAGAAGCGACAGCGACCATGTGTACGCCCACCTACGGACTGCATATGGCCAAGGTGGCGGCAGAAATGGGGCTGAA
>JAFDIX010000604.1 GCA_019307805.1 Deltaproteobacteria bacterium
CCTTAGGCAATATGCATTGGTCACCCGAAAGCATCTTGTATCTGTCTCTTTAACTCTTAGTTCCTCGCAAACTCTGCTTTCTTTGTCAGACAAAACCCTGAACCCCTCGTATGTTACTCCGCAAGGCCAGCGTCACTTTTTTGATCAAACTGGCAACTTCGGTGGCCAGAGGCGGCGCTGAACCGTGAACCCCTGAACCTGAGTTACGCTGCTTCAAGCTCTCGCCTGTCTTTCATATCCATAAGGACCCTTTCCCTGGTCTTGTCAATACCGAGGGCCTTCCTTTTCTTGTCAATATGCGCAATCATCATGTGCGCCATTTCATGAGGATCTGGGCTGAATCCCCATTTCCCAAATCCTTGTTCTTCAAGACCATCAAAAAGAAGCTTGTGAAATTTGGTTCCCTCAATGATTGGAAAGCTCACACCGAATACGGTGTAGACGCCGGATGCCACAAAATAGTGACCAATGGAAATGGCCTTCTCGCTCATCCATTCCGGCGCAGCCCCGGCAGCGGGAAGATCAGCAATGCTATCACCAAGCCCTCCCGTACGAACCATTTCCGAGGCTGCAATCAGGATACGGCTGTTATCCACACAGGCACCCATCCCCAGCACAGGTGGCATACCTACTGTCTCACACACCTCTCTCAGGCCAGGTCCTGCCATATATGCGGCTTCGGGTTTGTAGAAGCCTGCCTTGGCAAGGGAGAGCTGGGAACACCCGGTCTGGAGAACAAGGACATCGTGTCTAATCAGCTCCTTAACCAGCTCCACATGCACCCAGTCATGTTTGACCCTCGGATTTGTACAGCCGACAACGCCTGCCACTCCACGGATTCTTCCATTGATGATATTTTCATTGAGCGGTGTATAGGAACCCCTGAAGGTCCCACCGAGATAATAATTTATGGACTCGTGGGAGAAACCATGAACCCCCATGGTGGTTATATTGGGAATTTCAACGGGCAGTTTACGATTATTGAATCTCACAATTGCCATTTCAACAATTTCGTCCGTGCATTCTCTGGGTTCATGTTCATGGAATTCAATATGTTCCGCGCCCTCAATATGGCACCTCGGATTGGTGGTGAAAAGTTTTGTACCATAACACTCAGCTACTTTTGCCAGTCCCTGTTTAATACACTGCACATCTACGCCCATGGCGTCCACCGCGCCAGTAATCAAAACCGCCTCAGTTGACATGAAGTTTCCTGCATGGGGGATCCCATGCCTGGAAAGCATTTCAGACCCGGAGCAGCACATCCCTACGAGATTAATCCCTGTGGCACCTGCGTCTTTGGCCGCCTGTACCAGGGTGGGGTCGTTGACGGAGTCCAACATAGACTCAAAAAGGTTAGGTTCATGGCCGTGGATGATGACATTGACCTGGTCCTCCTTCAAACAGCCCATATCGACTTCGCCCCTTACAGGCATAGGCGTGCCGAATAGTATGTCCGAAATCTCCGTAGCGACCATAGAACCACCCCATCCATCGGCAATAGCAGTGCGTGTGCATTGTTTGGTGATATTCTCATAATGCTGGTCAACCCCCATATGGGTTCGGTGCAATAACTCCATGATTTCCCGCATGGCACCCCTGGGAACAACGCCATGCTTGCGCCAGGTCTCAAGGGTCTTTTCAGGCACCCTTTTCATGAAAGGAATTTCGCCCTCCACCTGGATATAGGTACGTTCCAGTTCCTTGTAAAGATCTTTGGCAATGTCAGTTACTTCCCTGCCTTCTACTTCTATGCCGATCTCTCTCGCCACCTCTTCAAGCTTAATAGGGTCTTTAATGGTGTAGTCTTTTATGTTCCCATTGACTACCTCCCTGAATACGTCCAGCATACTCATGCCGTGGTCGGTATGGGCCGCAGCTCCGGTGGCCACCATGCGGGCAAAATTGCGAGCCATAATGGTATCAACAGTAGCACCGCATACGCCAACCTTTCCGTAAGGATCTTTGGCGTTCAATCGACAGGGACCCATGGAACAATGCTTGCAGCAGGCCGATTGCGCACCGATCGGGCAGGGTTTCATTGAAGCTGCGCGATGAAAGGCGGTTTCTACGCCGTCTCTTTCGGCTTTCTTGAGCATTTGTGCAGTGGCCTCACAGATAGTTGTTTCTTTTATGTTGAGTGTTTTAATTTCAACTACTTTTCTGTCTTCCTTTTCCATTTAATTCCCTCCTTCGTGGATTTAGGGGTTTTCTCCTTCATGGAGAATAGTAACTATTCCTAATTATTCTCTGATAATATAATTTCTCTTTTCCAGAAGGCAACCAGTCCATCATTGCCAAATGCAAGATCCACGAGTTCCCATCCGTGGGAACCTTTTTCATTGAGGATCTCGCTCAACACCCTGGTTTGATCTTCAGGTATCTGGTCGAATTTACATTCTCCCTGATCGGTGCAAAAATAAACAAGGTGGGTGAACTCACTGGCAGGATGCTTTGAAATGTCATATTCGAATTTTTTCATAATACCTCCGTCTTGCCCTGTCCCTTCAATCGTAGAGGAAAGGGAAGGGCACCAGCGGGCCATTTGCCCGCTTGGTGCCGTAAAGAATTTATTTATCTTCTCAGCATATTCGTTAGGACTTACCTTCGGCCTCTATTTTACACTGGGTAAAATCAATTTTCTGACCGCAACCCTTACAGCTGTGTTCTCTATCGAACTCGTCTGAAAATATCTCCATTTCTTTTCCGCAACTGGGGCATTTGCAGGTAAAAGCCTTTAAATTCTTAAACTGCTCCCATCCGGGGCAATGTTGGGGTGTTGTCATGACTGGTCTCCTTTCATAAATTCGTTGTATGATTTTATGAAATCCCGCCATCGGCGGGACTTGGTCGAGATAAAATTTTTTTTATACAATCAAGTTATTTTGTTGCACTAAGAAGTGCCCAGTTTCTTGCCGATTTCCTTTCCGTAATCCTGGGCCATCTGTTGGCCACCCCCAAGCGAGGCAGACTTTAGTCTCAATGGCCC
>JAFDIX010000605.1 GCA_019307805.1 Deltaproteobacteria bacterium
CCTTTCGGGAGTCCAGTTCTTCCGGGAAATGCTCCCGGATCTCAGACAGGGTGAGCCCTTCCCAATCGCCAAAGCCCATTTCACGGAGTTCCGGTACAACATGGAGGGTTGCATGATGACGGCGGGCTATGATTTGCGCCCCCCTGACAGATCTCTTCAGATCGCTCGAATAGATCGCTTCTATAGGGACCAGACGCAGCCTTTCGGATAGATTTTCCATTTGCAGGAGACCCACATCCGTGAGATCCACATCCGTGCTTCCGTAAACGGGAAAGTTTTCATATCCAAGGATTTGACCGTGCCTGGTGAGGTAGAGTTTCGTGTGTTCCTCCATAAAAAAAGAATGATAAGTGTCTGAGGGTATTGATGTCAATGGAAATACCCAATTTAGCGCTTTATTATCAAGACCGAGTATTGTATAAAGTGGCGCATTTAGAGGACTTCACACACCTGCCTGGAAGGGACCGCGTTGTATCAAGCTCCACCACCAAAACGGTTTGTTGATCAGGTTGCCTGATTATGGAAAAGAAGGCGTGCTTCGGTGTCTTATATAAGGTCTTTCCTCTTGGTGATAGGGGTTTGCGGGAGGTGCCGCCTGAATGCCTTGAATGCCCGGATCGGGTCAGTTGTCTGCGATGGGCCTTGAAGACGAGGGAAGGGCTTGAAATGAAGGCGGAAAATCTGGATCGGGCTGAAGCTACCGGGATGATAGACCGACTCAGACGGTGGTCCCGGAAAAAGGACCTCAGCAGGCAGATGAAGGAGCGTGAAAAAAAGAAATGACCATTGCGATTACTTGTCCACATTGCAACTTCTTCAAAGAGCTGCCGGAAGACAAGGTGCCCGCCGGGGTCAAATGGGCAAGGTGTCCCCAGTGCGGAAAACGGTTCGCACTTCCAACCCGGGGTCCGGCATCAGATCCTGACAGGTCGGTAATCCTCAAAGCACCTGAAACAACCAGAGCAAGGGGGCCATGTGCCTGGGAAAACCGTGCGCAATCGGGTTCCTGGAAGGCCATTTACGAGACCGTGAAGGGGGTGTTGTTTTCACCGACGGATCTTTTTGGAAAAATGACTTTTCAGGGGGGAGCAAAGGACCCCCTTATGTTTGGGATCCTGCTTGGTTCACTAGGGGCCATGTTTGGATCTTTCTGGTTTATTCTAATGTTGTGGGGACGCATCCTTTCCCTGGCTGAGGGAAGGATCGATCCATTCACCATGGGTGTTGGCTTTATCCTCCTCATGGTTTTTTTACCGCTTTATATCACGATTAAAATTTTTATCATCAGCGGTATCATGCACCTTTTGCTGATTATCACGGGTGCCGGAAAACACAGGTTTGAAGCAACCCTCAGGGTCATATCCTATTCCCAGGCCACACAGATCTGGGAGGTGGTCCCCTTTGTGGGCGGCATTGTGGGGAACCTCTGGTTTTTGGTTGTGCAGATAATCGGGTTGCGGGAGATTCACGAGACCTCCTATTGGAGAATCTTCGTGGCCCTGCTCATCCCGTTTGTCTTTATTCTGATTCTGCTTGTGGCCGTCATTATCTTCTTTTTCGCAGTCTGACTAGACCAGGAAAGGATCTTCAAAAAAAATTGTCTGCAAATATTGACTATGCAAAGCTCCTGAATCCTTCGCAATTAGACGCCGTTATGGCATTGGATGGGCCGGTACTGGTAATCGCAGGGGCAGGGAGTGGAAAGACCCGCACCCTGGTGTATAAGGTGGCCCGTCTTGTGGAAACGGGTGTGCCCCCGGAAAACATTCTGCTTTTGACATTCACGAGAAAGGCTTCCGGAGAAATGTTGGAGCGGGCGGCAGGTTTGTCGGATGAACGATGTAGAAATGTCTCCGGGGGAACGTTTCATTCCCTGGCACATCGGGTACTCCGACAGCATGCCCATATCTTGGGCTTTCCTTCGGCCTACACCATTCTGGACCGATCGGATATGGAAGAGGTCGTCCAGTCTCTGGTTCGGGAGATGAATGTGGAAAGGGGCTCCATAAGGTTCCCGAGACGCGGCACATTGGCCAACATACTGAGTAAGGCCGCTAATCACCAGCGGACCATAGAAGTGCTCCTGGAAGAGGAGTTCAGCCAGTACCTGGAGTATATGCCCCAGGTAAACCGGCTCGCCGAGCTTTATGATCATTACAAGCGCACCAACGGGCTGATGGATTATGACGATCTGATTCTCCATTTCAGACAACTTCTCTCCGAAAATGAGGGCATCCGCCTGGAACTCAGCGAACAATATCGCTACATCATGGTCGATGAATACCAGGACACGAACGGCATTCAGGCGGACATCGTGAAGTGGCTGGGCAGCAGCCACTGCAACATTATGGTCGTGGGAGATGACTCCCAGTCCATCTATTCCTTTCGAGGGGCCAATTACAGGAATATGTTCGATTTCCCCACACTCTTTTCAGACACCAGGATCATCAAATTGGAGGAGAACTATCGATCCACACAGCCCATCCTCACATTTACCAACGCCTTGATGGACCAGGCCCACGAGAAATACACGAAATGTCTCTATACCCGTCGGGAAGACGGGGAGTTGCCCAAGGTGATTAACGCCAGGACCGATCCGGAACAGGCTTTGTATATATGCCATTCCATCAAGGAGCGGGTACAACAGGGGCATTCCCTCAGTGAGATGGCTGTTTTATTCCGTGCAGGCCATCACTCCTTTGAATTGGAGATGGAGCTGGCACGCCAGAGCATCCCCTTTGTCAAGTATGGCGGCTTTAAATTCATGGAGTCGGCCCACATAAAAGACGTCCTGGCACATTTGAGGGTCCTTCTCAACGGGAATGATGCCATAAGCTGGGGACGCATTTTGCGACTTATCAAAAACATTGGCCACAGCAAGAGTCAGGCTATTTTAGAATGGCTGAAAGAAGAGGGATGTCAGCCGGGGCAGATTGCCGAGTGGCCCGGGGCGGGCAAAGGAAATGACGGGCTGAAGGTGTTCTCCCA
>JAFDIX010000091.1 GCA_019307805.1 Deltaproteobacteria bacterium
GATGAGTGTCACCGCGGCAGGTACGATTTTTTCCGGGTCCGTCGCTGACAGGATGTTCACAATCCAGAAGTGCTGAACCTGTTTTTCCAGGTTCTTCTTTCCCTCCTCAGGTGTAATGACCTTCAGCCTGAGACCTTCCTTGAGTCCTTTTCCCGGGAGATCCGCTCCTTTTCCGAACTGCCCCACCTTGTCCAGATTCATACGATAGAGCACGGTCCATTTCAGTGGATCGCCATATACCTCCGGTTTTTTGGCAATCCCGGAAAGGCTCTCCCCCTTCTTCACCACATAAACCCCTTCCTCTTTTGCCTCGGGCGGTTTGGGTTTTACCGGTGGTGCAGCCGGCTTTGACAACTTCTGAAGGGGCGGGGGAGCAGTCTTTTGGGCCTCTTCCTTTTTCTGGGGCTGGGCCTCAGCTTCCTTTTTCTCGGGCCGGGCCACCGGTTCCTGTTGGGGTGCAGATGTTTGGACCGGCCTGGGAGGGGGTTTTATGATCCTCTTCACCACCCTGGGTTTTTTTGCTGGTGGCGGCGGCTCCTCATTTCCCGAACACCCTATGCAAAAGGCAAACAGCACGAGGCAGACCAGAATATTGCGCACAGATACCTTCATTATTCCCTCCTCAGGTGTGTCACTGAATCCCTGTCAGCCAGACCCTAACGGGAGTCAAAACGACTTGCAACCCATTGAAGATCATAGATTTTAGTTGTATTAAAGCGCAAAAAAGCCCCGTTGACAATAAAAAATATACCTACTCAGGTTGTCAGGTTCACGGTTCATGGTTCACGGTTGGTTGATTTATCTTCATACTGGTCTATGTTCATCCTTTTTTAACCGTGAACTTGAGTAGTTACTAAAAAATATAGCCTCCCACCCAACCGGCCTTTTGTTTTCCCCATCCAATCTTGACATCAACCGGCCGCTTTCCTATACTCCCCCAAACAATCCTTTGGGCCGGTCCGGCGGATATGTCATGTCCGTGACTTGGTCCCCCAAGATAATGACACGCCTATCCATTCCTACATATATCACGGAGATGAAAGATTATGAAAGTTCTGGTCTATGGTTCTGGTGGCAGGGATCACTGTCTCGCTGACACCTATGGAGACAGCCAGCATGTGGAAAAGGTCTACCTGACCCCGGGAAATCCGGGGGTGACCTATACGCCCAAGGGCAAGAGGGGTCTGATCGAAGTCATCCGAATGGCAACCTTTGAGGAAGTGGCCGCGTTCTGCCTGGAGAATTCTGTTGACCTCGTGGATGTAGGGTCTGAAAACCCCCTGGAAGAGGGGTTGATCGACCTGCTGAATGAAAAGGGAATCCGCACAATCGGGCCCAGACAGGAATTTGTGAGGCTGGAAAGCGACAGGGCATTCACGGATGATCTGCTGCAGGGGATCGGAGTCCCCAAACCGGAATATCAGGTCTTTGAAGATCCCGACAGGGCCAGGGACTATGTTCGAAATATTGGCTACCAGGTCGTTGTCAAGGCAAATGGCCTTGCTGCGGGCAAGGGCGCCGTTGTGTGTGATGATGTGGAAGATGCGGTAACCGCCATTGAAAATATCATGGTCAAAAAGGTTTTTGGAGATTCAGGGGACAGGGTCGTCATTGAAGAGAGAAAATACGGCACCGAAATCTCCTTCTTTGTGTATCTTGATGGAGAACATGTGATGCCCCTGAGGATGTTTGCTCAGGATTATAAAACTGCCTTTGATCCTGAGGACAGGGAGACCATTGAACGATTCGGGGGAAACCTCAATACCGGAGGGACCGGCTGCTATTGTCCCCACAAACTCGTCACACCCTGGCTGGTGAATCGCATCATTAAGGAAATCGTCAACCCCACCGTAAACACGATCTATAATGACCTGGGTTGGCAGTACAGGGGGGTGCTCTATTTTGGACTCAATCTGGACCCCTATGACAATCTCGATGTCTTTGAACTCAATGTCCGGCATGGTGATCCGGAATGGGAGGTCATTGCACGCAAGCTCAGCACGGACCTCTTCGAGATCGGCATGGCCGTCTGTGACGGAACCCTTGATCAGGTCAAACAGGTCTGGAACGAACAGCATTACGTGGATGTGATAGCCATGGAGGGCCGCTCAAAGGCGTCCCGGGGATGGAACAAGGGCTACCCGGGCCGTTACGGCAAGGGCCACAGGATTGTCGGGCTCGATGACCTGGAAAGGGGGGTTGCCGTATATTTTGCCGGCGTGGACGATGTTTCCGAAAAGGGCCTGGTCACCTATGGCGGGAGGGTCCTTCATGTCATTGCAGGAGACCCCACACTGGAAGGGGCCCGGGAAAAGGCCTACAGGAACATAGAGAAAATCGCTTTTATCGACCACAACAACGATGACAACAATTGTATGCGGTTCCGCAAAACCATCGGTCTGTAATCTCCCGCCGAAAAAAGAGGGCCTCTCGGGATACTGGTCACGCCGCATCAATGAAGAGCACAGGATCGTTTACAAAGCTTCATCCGATGCCATTCAGATAGCCCGGTTTCGCCACCATTATTGAAGTCATTTTGAAAATCAGTGGCCTTGCGAAGCTGGTCCACAGCATCATTGGAATGTTTCTCAGCCTTTCAATATGTTCCTCCCGAGATTCCCCAAATAAAGTCAGCTCCCTCTTCTACCGAACGGGTTGATTGAAATATCCCAATTGCAGGTCAGGAAAGGTCTCCTCGAGGATGCCTACCATGCGCCTCATGCCCAGACCCGGCCCCTTTACCCCCGGCATTTTCTCCAGATAGAACACTGGGTCAATGTTCAAATTTTTAAAATGGATGAAGTTGACACCGGTCTCCTCGATCAGGGTTTTCAATGCCTCCACCTCTTCCGGCTGATCTGTAATCCCCGGGAAAACGAGATAGTTGATCATGGTATAGAGCCCCAGTTCTCTTGAAAGGGCCACAGACTCCACCACCTGATCAAAGTCATAGCCCCTCGGCCGGTAATAGGCACGGTAGAGGTCGGCCTGTGCGCTGTTCATGCTAATGCGAATGGAGTCCAAACCGCTCCCGGCGATCAGGCGGATATGCTCCGGGGAACTCCCGTTAGTGTTCAAATTGATGGTACCCCTTTGGGTCTGCCTTCGGATCTCTTGAATGCTCCCTGCAATAAGCCCATGCTCCGTCAGGGGCTCTCCCTCACAACCCTGGCCAAAGCTCACAATTCCTTCCTCGGCATGTTCCAGATGCCTCACGGCCAGAGACACGATCTCCTCCCGGGATGGTTTGAATGAAATGCGACAGTGGGACGCCTCCCACTTTCCTTCACTCTCCAGGGACAGGCACCCGAGGCAGTCCGCATTGCACCCGCGGCTGACAGGCAGAGGAGCCTCCCACCGTCCGAGAAAGAGGTTTTTGGCTGCAAAACAGTGATTGTCCGTGGCACAGCGGAGCAGGTGTTCCAGAAGAGGGCCTGAACCGCAGTCCTTCCGGTATTGGGCAATGGCCGGGAGCAGTGTCCTGTCATCATACTCCCTCGGGTCCCATCTGCGGCTGTATTCTATTTGAAATCCTGCAGCCCAATACTGCTCTTCTTTAAATCCTACAGCGGTATAGGCCCACATGGGAAGCGTATAGGATTTGGAGGAATACTCCGCAGCAGGCAGAAGGCTCCGGACATGTCCCGGCTCAAGAAAAGCAGCCACCGCCGTACACCGGACAGGAGCGCCATCCACCTCTACCTCCGGGACAGTCAGGTATTCCCCGGTGTCCGGGTCCAGCCCGACAGGGGGACAATCCGGGATAAAAAAGAGCTTGCTGAATTGCGGCATGGGAATGAGATCGTCATCCACATTGCGGGGATGATTTCCGGAAAACCCGACCATACGGTAGTGGGGATGTTCATAGACCTGCCCGTCACTGTCGGCATAGAGCATAAAAGGAGTGTGATCAAAACGGCCCATATCCAGGCCATTCTTACATTGGGGCAATCTTCAAGTCAAACCGCAAATTAGTGTTTGCCCTCACTATCATGACTAATATATACTTTTTGATTATGGCTGCAGCCCATCCACATACCCGGACAGAGGGAAAACAGTTTCGGCTGGTCAAATTTTTTGCCTATGCCAGTTTTCTTGTTCTGGTCATCATCAGCTTTCCCTTCTCCATGTTCGTCTCCCAGAAGGCCAAGGATATCCTTCTGCGGAGTTATGAAGACAATGCCCTCCTGGTGGGTGAGAATGTGAACCACCAGGTTGTCCAGAACTTTCTCATGCCGGTTCTCCTGGCGGGACACCAGGTGCGCCTGCGGGATCAGCAACAGCACGACTGGCTGGATCAGGTGGTGAAGAATACCATCCACGGTTTTCACGTGGACGTGGTCAATATCTATGATATCGGAGCGGGGGTTGTCGCATATACCACGGATACAAGGCTCTATGGCAAGGTTGTCTCCAAGGGTGAAGGGTATCATAGGGCAGTTAAAGGAGAGAGTTCATCCAGACTTGTTTCCGGGGGCCAGGATCTGTGGGGGCTTGGCATTCCATCCCCCCAGGGCGAGTGGAAACTTATCACCTATATACCCATGAAAGGAGTGCATCCCTATACCGGTGAGAAGGGGGTCAATCCCTTCACGGGTGAGAAAGGGGAAATCATAGGAGTCCTGGAGTTACTCCTGGACCTTACCCCTCAATATCGCTCCATCGTCAAGTTTCAGTACTTCATATTCGGACTCTCGAGCCTGATCATGGCTCTCATATTTGTCGCCCTCCTCTTTATTGTCCATAAAGCGGAGCGGATCATTGAACAGAGGGCGGAAGAGAGACGGATCCTCGAGGAACAGCTGCATCAGGCTGAACGCCTTGCCGCCCTGGGAGAAATGGTGGCAGGTGTTTCCCATGAGATCAAGAACCCCCTGGGGATAGTTCAGAGTACTGCGGAACTGTTGGGCAGTATGCCCAATGCCGACGACACCCAGAAAAGACTTTCGGGGGTCATCCGGGAAGAATCCGTAAGGCTCAACAACATCGTGACGGAATTCCTCGACTTTGCGCGTCCACAGGTGCCGAATCTCCATGAATGTCACCTGGAGGAGATCATTGAGAAAAACACTGCTTTTCTTGAACCCGACCTGGAAAAACATCACATTAAGATACACAATCATTTTAGTGGGCGGACCTTCAGGATACTTGCAGATCAGGACCTCCTATACCGTGCATTTTTGAATATCTTCATTAATGCCGTGCAGGCCATGGATGGGGGGGGGACCATCGATGTCAGGGTGGAGGAACAGCGCGGTTCTTATAGGGTAGAATTCCAGGACTCGGGGCATGGGATTGACGAGGAAAATTTGAAAAAAATATTCAACCCCTTCTTCACTACCAAGGACAAAGGGAGCGGACTGGGTCTTTCCATTGTACGAAAAATCATTGAGAGTCACGGGGGAAACATCGCCATAGAGAGTGCAGAAGGTCAGGGGACGAGTGTGGTGGTCACGCTGCCCCGTAGTGGTTGACGTAAATACTTCATCCCCGGTGTCGGAGTCTTTTTCATGGAAACAATCCTGATTGTAGATGATGAGAAAAACTATCTGGTGGTGCTGGAGGCACTCCTCGCTCCTGAGGGATATGAGGTAGCCACGGCGGATAGTGCCCGCAATGCACTGACCCTGATAAAGGATTCCGATATCGATCTCGTTATCTCGGACATGAAAATGCCGGAAATGAGCGGCATGGAACTCCTCGAGGAAACCAAAAAAATCAAACCGGATCTTCCGGTCATCATGATGACCGCCTTTGGAACCATTGAACTGGCTGTTGAGGCCATGAAAAAGAGGGCCTTTGATTACATCACCAAGCCCTTCCAGAATGAAGAATTGAAACTGACCATCAGAAAGGCCCTTGAAAACTACCGTCTTGTCAAAGAGAACAGGCGCCTCAGTGAAGCCCTTTCCAACAGATTCGGACATGGGAACATTATCGGGAAAAGCAAATCCATGCTCGAAATCTATGACATGATAGGGAAAGTATCCCAGTCCAAGGCCTCTGTGCTCATTACAGGACCTTCCGGGACCGGGAAGGAACTCATTGCCAAGGCGATCCACTATGACAGCCCCCGAAAGGACCGCCCTTTTATCTCCATAAATTGCGGGGCCTTGACCGAAACCCTTCTGGAAAGCGAGCTGTTTGGCCATGATAAAGGCGCATTCACCGGGGCCGTGGCCATGAAAAAGGGGAGGTTCGAACTGGCAGACGGTGGCACCCTTTTTCTTGATGAAGTGGGAGAAATGCCTCCGCCGCTTCAGGTGAAGCTTCTGCGGGTACTCCAGGAAATGGAGTTTGAAAGGGTCGGTGGTACGAGAACGATCAAGGTCGATGTTCGGGTACTGTCCGCTTCCAACCGAAATATGAAGGAAGTGGTCGATGAAGGCCTTTTTAGAGAAGACCTGTTCTACCGCCTCAATGTGATCCATATCGCCGTTCCTTCCCTGAGAGAGAGGACGGAGGATATCAGGCTCCTGGTGGGGCACTTCATAGAAAAATACCGGCAGGATGAGGGGAAAAGCGATATTGAGTTGGGTCCCGAGGCCTGGAAGGCCTTTTATGGGTATCAATGGCCGGGGAATATTCGGGAATTGGAAAACGTGATTGAAAGGGCTGTGGTCTTAAATTCCGGAGGGATGATCAGCCTCGAAGATTTGCCTTCCGAATTGAAGGGAAAGACGGAATCCCTTGATGTGGAAAATTTTATTCCCTTGGACGCCAAGTTGCAGACAACCCTTGAAAGTATTGAAGAACGGCTCATTCGAAGGGCGCTCGACCAGTGCGATAAGGTGCAATCCCACGCCGCTGAAATGCTCGGGATTACAAAAAGCCTCATCCAGCACAAAATGAAGAAGTACAATATTCATGTATAGCGGTAAAAAATATTGAACCCCAAAATTATCAAACAAAATCAATCGCTTACTAAGTTTTTCACTTTCATGGGTATAAAGTTGGTACAAATTATTGTACTTTACCGAAAAAATGAGAACCCGGCCCTTTTTGAATTTTTGACCTAAAAACAGTTGGTTATAAAATAAAATAACATCATCCTTCAGTTGGCAAGAATTTTGCATTATTAGGGGATCAAAGATAAAAACTCTTTTCTCCTAAAAAGCCAACTTGTCTCCCCAAGTTGGTTTTTTCTATTAATAGCCCAGCCTTCTCAGGGCCCGGGGATCCCTGCTCCAGTTTTTCTCCACCCTGACCATCAGATCCAGATAAACACGTGTCCCAAAGATCTTCTCCAACTCAATTCTTGAGGCACGCCCAATGGTCTTTATCATGCTTCCCCCCTCACCGATCAGAATTCCCTTTTGGGATGGTGTCTCCACATGAATACGGGCGGCTATGGACAATAGATCCCGGCCCGGCCTGTCTTCCATTTTCTCGACACTGACCGCCGAAGAATAGGGTAACTCTTTCCTTGTATGCAGGAATATTTTCTCCCGAATGATCTCCGAGGCCAGGAAAAGTTCGGATTGATCCGTTTTCATATCCCCGGGAAAGAAAGCGGGGCCGGGGGACATCCACCGTTTCAGTTCATTGATCAGTGCATCCAGACCCCCACCCTGCAGGGCGGATATGGGGATGATGGCCTCAAAGGAGTGCCGGCGATGAAAGGTATCGATAATGGGTAAAATGCGATCTTTTGGCCCAAGATCTATTTTGTTGATGGCCAGGAGCGCCGGCCTTCCGGTCGTTCGAAGGCTTTTCAGGATACCGGGGACCTCGGGACTCGCCGGAGAGGACATATCGATCATCATCAAAACGATATCGACCTCTGATAGGGATGCCTTTGCCGAGGCAACCATACTCTGGTGCAGAGCGGTCTTGGGCCTGTGGATCCCGGGGGTATCTATAAAGATCATCTGGTATCCGTCCCCTTGATATATGCCCAGTATTCTATTTCGCGTAGTTTGGGGCTTCGGAGAGACGATGGCCACCTTTTGCCCGAGCAACCGGTTCAGGAGCGTTGATTTCCCTACATTGGGAGGCCCCACGATGGCTATGAAACCGGAGAGAAATTCGGACCCTGTTGAATCACTTGCCTTCATGACAGCCTCCCTGGATGGTGTCCCGAAAATACGTAAAGCACGCTATCCCTCATGAGAGAAAAAAGCCCGGTCACACCTTATCCACTGCAATCTGACCGCTCTGCACCGAGTCATCGGGTATCACACCGACCACCTTTGTCGCGCATCGCTCTTCAATGCGGCGAAGCCCCTGGTTCTGATATCCCCTTACAAGGGGGATCTCTTTCCGGGGTACCCGCAATCGGATACCCCCGGCGGCGCCCTTGACGGGGAGGAACCGCGCAATCCTGTCATGGTGAATGGCCGATCGCACCAGGAATCCGAGGGCATTGTGCCAGGGACCGGCCACAATCTCCCCATCAAGAGAGGGGGAAGACATAAGCCCTATCCTGATGACAGGTATCCCGGAGTCTTCCAATTCAACACAGCTTCGCTTGCAAATATTGAGGGTTTCATCAAGACCCCAAGGGGTATAACGTTTCTCTTCA
>JAFDIX010000092.1 GCA_019307805.1 Deltaproteobacteria bacterium
CGGCGCGCCCATTAAGATGCCCGGTGGCGAGATCTATCTGGCGGTGGAGAGGGGAACCATAGATGGTGCCGAGTTCAGCAGCCCCGGTATTGACTGGGAGATGGGCTTTGCGGAGATCACCAAATACTGTAGTGTTCCCTGCTGGTTTCAACCTTCAGCGCAAGTTGGGGTGATGGTGAACAAAAAGGCTTATGATTCTTTGTCGCCTGAATACAAAGCCATCCTTAGATATGCTTGTAAGGCGGCGGCGCTGGATGCCATCGCCTTCTATGAAGGCTCGTCCGGAAGGGCCATCGAAAAGTTCATTGAAAAAGGCACAGAAATCGTCAAATTGGATGATGAAAGCCTGATAAAGTTAGAGGAGTTAGCAGGTCAGTATTGTCTTATGCAGGCCAAGAAATCTAAGGAATATGCTAAGATCCTTAAGTCACAGATGGAGTATCTCAATGAATACAAAGATTGGCGCGATATGACCGGAAGGTTTGGCCAGGGAAGACATCCGGCTTTTGTTGATAAGGTCCTGACTGAACTGGAAAAAATGGGAATTAAATAAGGGATTGTAACTACACAGGTTCACGGTTGGAGGGTGATGAAGATGAACCTCGAAAAGATTTTGCAAGGTATGGATAGTGTCAGCGAATGGTCCGGCAGGATTTTTACGTATATGAGGTGATATCGAGGAGATTTCTTAATGCACCACACATATGGGCAACTGAAGTGATTGACTATATCTACGGCCCCCATTTTATGATGGCGGCGGCCTACACCCTGCTATATAAGGCTCATGTGAAAATTGATGTCATCTATCTGCGTTTTTCACCAAGGACGAGGGGAATTCTTGACATCATCACCTATATGGTCTTCTTTTTCCCGTTTTGTGCGATTGTTTTTTATCAGGGGATCATCTTCTCCTACACATCGTGGTCAATACATGAAACGAGCGAGTCCGCGGCCTTGACAATCGTGCCATTAGTAAAAACAGTCATCCCGGTTGCAATTGGATTACTCCTGATTCAAGGGCTCGCAACCTATATTCGGGCCATCATGCAGGTTATTAAGGGGGAGGAGGTATGAGTCCCGAATTCGTAACGATCGGCATGTTCGTCGGGCTATTGATCGGCCTTTTGATGGGGCACCCACTTCCCTTTGTCCTGGGTGGTCTAGCTACTATTTTCGGCTACCTTGGCTGGGGCCCGTCATGTTTCTATCTATTTTTGAACCAGATATGGGGCACGATGGATAATTATATCCTCGTGTGCATTCCGCTCTTCATCCTTATGGCCCAGCTACTGGATCAATCCGGTGTAGCCGAAGACCTGTTCGATACCATGAGATATCTGTTTGGTCCGGTAAGGGGAGGGCTTGCCATAGCGGTAGTTGTGGTCGCTACCCTCTTTGGGGCATGCACCGGCATCATCGGGGCATCTGTCGTGACCATGGGACTCCTGGCCATGCCGGTATTCTTAAAATACGGCTATAACAAAAGATTGGCCTCCGGGGCGATCTGTGCGGGCGGAACCCTTGGGATCCTCATTCCACCGAGTATTATGCTCGTGGTTATGGCCGACCAGGCAGCATTGTCCGTGGGAAAACTTTTCGCAGGGGCCCTTATCCCCGGCATCATCCTTTCGACCCTGTATATAATTTACATTTTGATCAGATGTTGGTTTAAACCTCAAGACGGCCCTGCCCTTTCTAAGGAGGAAAGGGCCGCCGTATCTAGTATGGCACTATTCCTGAGGGTCTTGAAATCCATGGTTCCGCCCATGGTCCTTGTCCTGGGTGTGCTGGGATCCATCTTTGCGGGCATCGCCACACCCACAGAAGCTGCGGGGATAGGTGTACTGCTCACATTAATCATGACTGTGGCCTACGGTAAATTCACTTGGATAGGCCTCAAAACAGCCGTGATGAACACCACCAGGACCACCTCTATGGTGATCATCATCCTTGCCTTTGCCTCATGTTTTTCCGCTGTGTTTATGGGGTGCGGTGGCGGTGATGTAGTAAAAAGCTTCATCTATGGTATCGGATTTGGGAAATGGGGGACCTTTATCGTCATGATGATTATCCTCTTTTTTCTCGGAATGTTCCTCGACTGGATCGGTATTGTTATGATCACCTTTCCCCTCTTCCTCCCCATTGCACAAGATCTGGGATTCGATAAGGTCTGGTTTGTGGTCATCATGGCCGTCATGCTCCAGGACTCCTTTCTGACGCCACCCTTTGGCTATGCCCTATTCTATCTGAGAGGTGTCGCGCCCCCGGAGGTCACTACCGGCGACATTTATTGGGGCGCTTTTCCTTTCTGGAGACTTATGGAACTGGGTCTGATTGCCTGTATCATATGGCCCCAAACCATCCTGTGGCTTGCGAATACACTTGTGAGGTGAGGGTCTACAGATAGCTGAACTGTTACGATTAAACAGGGAGAGAATGTGTTAGAATACGGAAAGACCTATAATGAAGTATACAGAGCTTTTCGCTGGGAAATCCCGGAGTATTACAATATCGGCATTGACATATGTGATAAGTGGGCACCTCAGCAAAACCGCCTGGCCTTGATTTATGAAGACAAACGGGGTCAGGTTGAACAATACACCTTCCGGGATTTAAAAAGGCTATCAAATAAAATCGCCAACGGGTTTAAGGCTTATGGAATCGAGCAAGGAGATCGGGTGGGGATCCTCCTGCCTCAGTCCCCTGAGACAGCGATTTCTCACATTGCCATATACAAAATCGGGGCGATTGCCATTCCCCTCTTCAGCCTTTTCGGTACCGATGCACTGGAATACCGATTGTCGAACAGTGAGGCCAAAGGCATTGTCACCGATGAGGACAACCTTCATAAGATCTTAGAGATCCGGGAAAAACTTCCCCGCCTCAAAGTGGTTATGGTGACAGGGGGTGAAAGGCGGCAAAAAGTACTTGATTTTTGGGAATTGATTGAGAAAGGTTCAGAACAGTTCAGGCCTGTTAAGACCCGGGCGGATGATCCGGCCTTGATCATTTATACCTCTGGTACTACTGGGCCTCCAAAGGGGGCCCTTCATGCGCATCGAGTTTTATTGGGACACCTTCCCGGTATGGAATTTCCCCATAATTTCTTTCCAAAAAAGGGTGATCTTTTTTGGACGCCGGCGGACTGGGCATGGATCGGCGGTCTTATTGATGGATTGTTTCCCAGTTGGCACCATGGCATTCCAGTGGTTGCCCATCGCTTTAAAAAATTTGATCCGGAAGAGGCCTTTCATCTCCTGGCCAAATACGGCATTCGAAATGCCTTCATGCCACCGACCGCTCTGAAGATGATGAGAGAGGTCGAAAATCCCCGCAGTCGCCATGATTATGATATGCGATCTATTGCCAGCGGTGGAGAGACATTGGGGGAGGGACTCCTCGATTGGGGTAAAGAGGCGATGGGGCTGACAATTAATGAATTTTATGGCCAGACGGAATGTAATCTGGTGGTGGGGAATTGTTCAGAGGTAATGAAACCCAGGCCAGGTTCCATGGGAAGACAGATCCCCGGTCATAGGGTAGACGTGGTGAACGATTTAGGAGAAGTGGTACCACCTGGTACTTTGGGAGAGGTTGCGATCAAACGGCCTAATCCGGTTATGTTTTTGGAATATTGGAAAAATATCGAAGCTACCAGGAAGAAGTATGTGGGGGACTGGTTACTTACAGGTGATTTAGCCAAAAAAGATGAGGACGGGTATTTCTGGTTTGTTGGCCGTCAGGACGATGTGATCACCAGTGCAGGCTATCGAATGGGGCCGGCTGAGATTGAGGACTGCCTCATGAAACACCCTTCAGTCAGCATGGTGGCGGTTATTGGAAGTCCGGACAGGCTTCGGACGGAGATTGTCAAGGCCTTTATTGTGCTGAAGCATGGAGTGATTCCAGGGCCGGATCTTGAAAAGGAGATTAATCAGTATGTGAAGATGCGTTTGGCAGCCCATGAATATCCCAGGGAGATTGAGTTTGTCAACGAACTTCCCATGACCACCACAGGAAAGATCATGCGCAAGGAGTTGAAGAAGCTGGAGATAAAAAGAAAATCAGGAAATGCGAGGTGAAACCATGTACGAGAACGGTCAAATCATCTTAGCAATCTGTATCCTCATAGGGGTTTATGTCCTGAACCGAAAAGTGCAAACCTGGAGCGCAAAGAAGGCCTACCTCTCCATTTTTAACGATCTTAAACGACAAAGAGCCCTTGCCCCCTCTTCAGCCGTAAACCTTCCAGATGCAAAAATGGTAATCACCCGAATGGGGATGAAGAATTACCGATCTAATGCTATGGAATACCTAATCGCCGGTAATGTTGTTGGCGTGACGGATAAAGGCAAATACTATTTGAAAGATCTGAAACATTTAACGTCGATATAGACCGGATAAAATTATTATCGACTTTCATAATTATCGGGCTATTATTGAAAAGTATTCTCCTGATGAAACCTATATCGTAAATCTGAATTATAGTAATACACTTAAGCATTTATCGGACCCGTCAGCCAGACGGCGGGCAGGCACCGGGAGCCGGGAGGTCGATTTGGTCAATGTTCAGCTTATTACCGGCACTGATAATTTTCGAAAATCCAACATATTCTTCAGAGAAATAGTAGGCAAATTGAGTAGTTACTCCACCGCTCTGGATAATAAGGCTTACAGGATCTTTTTTAAATCTTTTTGGCTGCAAGGGATTGAAAGGCGTACAAAGCCGCGAGCCTGCGCATATAGCACAAATACAGTTTGGGCCGATGAACCGAATACCGTATCGTTTTGCCACTCCGAGGACATCCCTCTCGGCCTGGTTGTCTGTAATCTCAAATTTTCTGAATAGGATTCATACTCAATATAGTCAGAGATTTTTTCAATAAAATCTTTCGGAATTAGATCCGTTTTGTTTTTCTCGTAATCGAAAAACACATGCACAGATTGGCCATTTGCGTAAACAATAGATTCATCCCTTGTATCAACCATCCTGCATTCCAGATTGAAGCTCTTTTCCACTATGTCACCAATTCATAAATGCAGGGCAATTGAATCCCCTAATTTTACAGGTCTTAAAAAATCACAACCGATGCTTGCCAGGATGAAACGATAATCCTCAGGATCTACAACCTCCTTCATGTGTAGGCTCCGTGATAAGTTGCAGAAGCACTTCCCTCTGGCCTTCTGACACATAACATGATTTACTTTCCCTTGGTCTGAGCATAGACTTCTGTAATCCTTTCCCACTTTCTGTATGTGTAAGGCTTCAGGTTTAATTCTGCCAATTCCTGGGAAATAGAATCAAGGCGAAAAAACTGGAGCGTATCCACAACCCTGCCGTTCTCCAAAAACCGCTTCATGATCCAACGACGTTTTCTCAGATTCCCCTGCCCTGACAAGTGCCTGCGTATTGTGTCCGGATCAATAAATCCCGGGTAGCCCCAGAAGACTGCATTAAGGTAGTTCATCAAAACCTCACTATACCGTTTAATCCCTCATTCCTCCAGGAAGTGAAGAAAAGGGATTATCTCTTTTATTGAGGAAGTGTAGCTTTTGCTGAAAATCAGAAGATTCGACAATCCTGATGAGCACTTCATTCTCAAGATCCAAATAGTCATTCAGGTCTTTTCTGGAATAATTCAGGAGCTTCTTGAGTCCCGACAGGGTGAGGGGGGGTGTATTTGCACGGTAACAGTGTCTTGAAAAATTTCCACTACCTTATTCACGATCCCTCCTACCTCCAATAATAAGTCAATCCTATGAAGCCACCAACTCCATTCACCCCAATATTTCTGTCTCCAAGCCCCGCATTGGAAACGTGGTGGAACATGGCTTCAGCATCGAGTGATAAATTTTTGTCGATTAAATAACGAACACCAAAACTGGCTTGCGGATTGAATTCAATTTCATTTCCAACAAGGGATTGAGAGTAGTCCTTCGATAGATCGGTATATAAAACACCGACACCTATCTGAGCATAAGGAATTAAGTTTCCGCTCCGTTCAAAATCATAGCGTAAAAGCAAAGTGCCTCCAGCTAAATAACCAATAGGTCCAGTAACGGTTTTCGAATATGTTATTTCGCCGAGCATCCGGAAGTTGTTGTCAAATCTCATCCATTCAAAACGAACATTTGCCATCGTGTAATTCATGTCGGTTCGATTGCTGGCTTCAATAACCGGAGAAACAACATAACCTGCAATCATTTGTGTTGATTTTAGACCAACATCTGCGCCAAAACAGAGGGACGGGAGAAGAAAAATCGAACGCTATGACGATCTTCATGGGCGTCCTTCTCCGGTCTCTCATCCGGCCAGAGGATGGGGGCAGGCGCATATCTTGTATCTTGAGCGCTTCGGCGATTTTAGTTTCCATAATGCATACCTCCCGTCTACCGTTTTGTCTTCATGTTTCAAATCGGCTTCCTGATGGCACCCTCCTTTTGGGGGTGGCAGGGTAGAAGTTTTCTTGGCTGTTTCATAGCTTCCTGTCAATGTCTCTGGTCTATGGCCAGGGGTCATCGTCTCTGCCAGGCCCTGAAAGGCAATGCGAAACAAACGAACAGACATTTCAGGGTCTCTCGAATCAGAGCGAGTGAAGTTTATATGCAGGCAAAAATCGAACAAACTCAGAAACAGAATGGCCACATCGTCTACATCAACTTCCTTCACTTCACCTTTGCGTGCTCCTTCAAAATAGATTGTCTTTATGGCATCGACCATGTGATCATAAAATTGTTCAAGGTCGTATGTTGGGAGCCCCTTTCGACGCTTTTTTTCTTCCTTTGCTGATGCCTCAAATTCGCTAATACTTCCTTTCGATAACATATCCATTAAGTTCAAGGAGCAGATCTTTGAATGTATCGATCCATTAATGACCGTTCCCGTTTCAGCGAACTCCTCGCTCTGGTCTGCAAGGGCGTTGGCCACCTGGCTGCGTGCCACCTTGTCCATCGAAATCCCTTATTGTTTGTTGCTCAGTGCCTGTCAGGGTGCTCACGCGCGATGGCCTTGAGGCCGTCGACGTGGGCGAACCGCCTGTGGTTGTGCATCGAGACCTCCCAAGCCTCCCGCTATGATCCGCCTTGGTGTGGAATGTTTTTTCACTCCCTCCACCCAGTACCGCGTAAAGCCTCACCTGGTTGGCGAGCCTGGCCAGGCGGAGCGAGATAAGCACCCGCTGCGCAGCATAGAGGGATCGCTGCGCATCAAGGACGCCCAGGTAGCTGTCAATCCCCGTTTTATAGCGTATATTTGAGAGACGATATGTTTCTGCAACCGCATTGACCAGAGATTGTTGCGCAGATATCTGCTGGTTTATTGTACCCTGCACTGCCAGAGAATCGGCTACTTCCCTGAAGGCCGTCTGGATTGCCTTCTCATACTGGGTCAGGACGATCTTCCGATCGGCCTTGCTGACCCTCAGAGCGGCCCAGGTGCGGGCGTCAAAGATCGGCAGAACTATCTGCGGCGTAAAGTTCCATGTGTCAGAGCCGGAGTTGAACAGGCCGGAGAGTTCAGCGCTTGCCGTTCCCAGCGCGGTCGTCAGAGAAATGCGGGGGAAGAAGGCGGCCCGGGCCGCGCCGATAAAGGCGTAGGCCCCCTTGAGCCGATGTTCCGCCGCCACAATGTCAGGCCGGTTCAGAAGCGCCTCGGAGGACAGGCCAGGGGAAATCTCTTTTGGGGGGATAACGCTGCTCAGATCCGCAGGCAGGAGATCTTCCGATACCGGGGAGCCGGTCAGAAGGTTCAGGGCATTTTTATCTTGCGCCACCAGTTGCGTGTAGCGGGCCACATTTCCCCGCGCCGCATCCACCGGAATTTGCGCTTGACGCAGATCCAACTTGGTCGCGAGTCCAACTTCATATTGCCACTGAATTAAAGCGTAGGCAGCCTGCTGGGTCTCAAGGGTGGACCGGGTCAGTTTGAGGTTTTCCCGATCCGCCGCAAGGGTCAGGGACACCCTGGCAACCTCGGATACCAGCGAGATCTGTGCGCTGCGGCGGGCCTGCTCCGTGGCCAGGTATTCCTGCAGGGCCCGATCTTTTAGGCTGCGGATGCGGCCGAAGAAGTCGATCTCCCATGAACTGATACCCAGATTGACACTGTATTGTTCCACCCGCATCGATTTCCCGGTGGCCGAGAGATCGGCGGGCACACGTTGTTTACCCCCGCTGCCCATCGCACTGACCGTGGGTAACAGTTCAGCCCGTTGAATACCGTACAGAGCACGGGCCCTTTCCACGTTCAGGGCGGCAAGCCGCAGGTCCCGGTTGTTATTCAAGGCGGTCTTGATGATCTGTTGAAGCTTTTGGTCGGTGAAAAATTCCTGCCACCTCAGCGCCTGGGCTGTCGGCGCTCCGGGCATAGCCTGCGTTTCTTTGTAGGCCGCACCCATTGGCCAGTCGGCAGGTATCGGAGCTTCAGGCCTTGTATATTTCGGGGCCAGGGAGCAGCCACCCAGAAAGAGGGCAATTCCAGCCAGTAGAAACAACTGTTGCCTATTCATATCATTGATCCCCTGCTGGATTTTTATCAACGTGCTTCATCGTTACGCGCTTCCTATATTTGCCCAATGCCTTATAAATTACCACATAAAAAAGCGGCGCAAACAGCGTGACCAGGAAGGTGGAGGTCACCATGCCTCCCAGCACCCCGGTGCCGATGGCATTTTGCGCGCCCGCTCCGGCGCCGGTCCCAATGGCAAGGGGCAGAACACCGAACCCGAAGGCCAGGGATGTCATTATGATGGGGCGCAGTCTTAATTTTGCTGCTTCCAGCGTCGCCGCGGTTAATCTCGCCCCTTCATCGACCCTGGCCCGGGCGAACTGGACGATCAGGATCGCGTTCTTGGTGGTCAGGCCGAGGATGGTCAGCAGCCCGATCTGGAAATAGACGTCATTTGGGAACCCACGCATACTCGAACTGATAACGCCGCCGATGACCCCGAGCGGCAGGGTCAACAGGATTGCGATGGGTATAGGCAAGCTCTCATAAAGGGCCGCCAGGACCAGGAAAACCACG
>JAFDIX010000606.1 GCA_019307805.1 Deltaproteobacteria bacterium
TGTTGCACTTCATTTTTTGTCATTGCGGCGTATTCATATACGCCTCATTCCATAAAATTCGTGCGCCTCGTATCTAAATCTTTTTTGTTCGTCATTAGTCGTTGAGGTGCTTCAAGCGCTCCATACTCTCGTTAATTTTTGCGAGTTTGGCGCTTAAAGTTTCCTGTTTTTCCTTTTCACCGGCAACAACCTCTGGAGGAGCATTCTCAAGAAACTTACTGTTGCCGAGCTTGCCCTCTACTTTTTTAAGCTGCAGCGAGACCTTACCCAGTCCCTTTTCCAATTTGGCCAGTTCCTGGTCAACATCCACCAATCCTGCCAGGGGCACAAAAATTTCAATTTCATTAAATATGTAGGAAGCTGCCCCCTTGGGTCTCTTGCCCTCTGCAAGAATTTGCAGTTCCTCTACCCTGGTGAGGGCCAGGATAGCCTTGCTGTTCTCCTGCAGGATTTTAACTTTGCCCTGGTCAGGACAGATCACCGTTGCCTTGATCTTGGCAGATGGGTGGATGCCGGTCTCACTCCTGATATTTCGCAGGCCGGTGACTACTCCCATAAAAAGGGCGGCTCCATCCTCTGCAGCTGCATTATCCCAGGCCTCAATTTCTTCCGGAAAGGATTCGGTCATGACGCTTGAGCGCTCGCCGGGAAGCGCAGCCCATATTTCCTCTGTAACGAACGGTGTAATTGGATGCAGCAGCTTGATAATTATCTCCAGGACCGTAAATAGAATAGCCCGCCCGGTTGCCTTTACCTCCTGGTCATCACCGTACAGGTCCCCCTTGACCCATTCCAGGTACCAGTCACAGAACTCATGCCAGATAAACTGGTACAGGGCATGGGCAACATCATTAAAGCGGTATTCATTCAAGCCCCGGTGCACCTCACCGATTGTCCTGTTTGTGCGGCTTAAAATCCATTGATGCTCCAGTGCCAGGCTCGATGGATCAATGTCCTCAATGGGATACGGTTGGCTGTCACGGATATGCAGGAGGGCAAAACGCGCCGCATTCCAGATCTTATTAATGAAATGGCGGTAGCCCTCGATCCTGTCCTCTGAAAGCCGGATATCACGGCCCTGGGCCGCAAAGGCGATCATGGTGAAGCGCAGGGCATCGGTGCCATACTTGTCCATCACGAGCAACGGGTCCATGACATTCCCTTTGGACTTGCTCATCTTCTGGCCCTCTGCATCACGCACCAGAGCATGCAGGTAGACATCCTTAAAAGGAATTTCCTTCTTAAAGTGAAGCCCCATCATCATCATGCGCGCCACCCAGAAGAAAAGAATGTCAAAACTGGTGATAAGCACGGAGGTTGGATAGAAGAAGGATAATTCCTTGGTGTCATCCGGCCAGCCCAGGGTCGAGAAGGGCCAAAGTGCTGAGCTGAACCAGGTGTCAAGCACGTCTGTTTCCTGAACCAGCTTGCTGCCTTTACATTTTGTACAGTGATCAGGATCAATATTGCTGACAATCACTTCACCGCACTCCTCGCAGGTCCAGGCCGGGATCTGGTGGCCCCACCAGATCTGACGTGAAATGCACCAGTCACGGATATTATACATCCAGTCGAAAAAGGTATTCTCCCAGGTTTTGGGATAAATCTTTGTCTGGCCTTCCTTCACCGCGGCAATGGCCTTTTCCGCCAAGGGTTTTACCGAGACAAACCACTGTTTGGAGAGAGTCGGCTCAACAACGGTATGACAGCGGTAGCAGTGCCCCACCCCATGCTGATAATCCTCTATCTTTTCCAGAAGGCCCAGTTTTTCCAGGTCCTCCACTACCTTCTTGCGGCAGGCAAAGCGGTCCATGCCTCCATAGTCGCCGGCCTCTTCATTCATGGTGCCGCTTTCATCCATGACCTTCAGGGCAGGGAGATCATGCCGACGGGATATCTCAAAATCGTTTAAGTCATGGGCCGGAGTAACCTTCAAGGCACCGGTACCAAACTCCCGTTCCACATGGGTGTCAAAAACAATGGGTATGGTCCGATTCACCAGGGGAAGCACAACCGCCTTTTCCGGCAAATCATTGTAACGTTCGTCCGAGGGGTGAACTGCTACAGCCGTATCACCCAGCATGGTTTCCGGCCGCGTGGTTGCCACAACGAGATACCCGTCTCCAGTGGTGAATGGATAGCGAATATTATAGAGCTTGCCATCGGTCGGCTCATGCTCCACCTCCAAGTCAGCCAAAGCTGTACGGCAGCGGGGGCACCAGTTGATGATGTAGTCCCCCTTGTATATCAAGCCCTCATCATAGAGCCTGGTAAAAACTTCGCGTACTGCCCGGGACAACCCCTCGTCCATGGTAAACCGTTCCCGGTCCCAGTCACAGGAACAGCCAAGACGTTTGAGCTGATTGATGATCTGGCCGCCTGATTCCTCTTTCCACTCCCAGACCCGTTCGATAAACTTTCGGCGGCCGATATCATGGCGGCTGATGTTCTCAGCAGCAAGCTGCCGCTCCACAACATTCTGGGTGGCGATACCGGCGTGATCGGTGCCGGGAAGCCAAAGGGTATTATAGCCCTGCATTCTACGATACCTTATCAGGACATCCTGCAGGGTGTTATTTAAGGCATGCCCTACATGCAAAACACCGGTTACATTGGGTGGGGGGATAACGATTGAAAATGATGGCTTTCCTTCTTCCATTGTGGCCTGGAACTTTTTCTCCTGCTCCCAGTATTCATACCATTTCTTTTCAACGGCGGAAAACTCATAGGCTTTTGCCAGTTCCGGCCCAGATTCTTGTGTTGCAGATTTATTTTTCATATCTGTCATACTTCAGTAAATATTTTATATTTTTAGCAGCTTACAGAGAGTGAATTACCTAGCCCAGATAAACTGGAATTTTTTAAAGGTCCTGGACTCTTTTTAGTACTCGCTTGACGGGTATAAGTATCTTAACCGTAGAGGCAAATAGTTTATTTCAAAAATATTTTTTAATTTTT
>JAFDIX010000607.1 GCA_019307805.1 Deltaproteobacteria bacterium
TTGAGGAACTCCCGATCGCCGGCGGCATGCTTCGCGTTGGCATCCCCGAGTATCGTCTTCCACGTGACGTAATAAAGGATGAGATCGGCGCAATTGAGCGTCTCGGCGTAGAAATCCAAACGGGCATACGCGTGGGAAGAGATGTCTCCATTGAAGACCTCAAGGAACAGAGCTACAAATCATTTTTCTTAGGCGTGGGCGCCCATAAGGGCCTGAAACTCAGGATCCCCGGGGAAGACGATTTCGAGGGATTCGTGGACGCCACGGCCTTTTTGAGGAAGGTCAACCTTGGTGAAAGGAAGGCGCCGGGAAAAAGGATATGTATAATAGGCGGCGGCAACTCGGCCATTGACGCAGCGCGCACCTGTCTCCGATTAGGCGCTGAAGAGGTCCATATCGTATACCGCAGACAACGGGAGCAGATGCCCGCAAACCCCGCAGAGATAGATGCCGCCATTGAAGAGGGAATACATCTCGACTATCTGACTTCACCCTTACGCATCCTTGGAGAAAACAACAGGGTGGTGGGTATGGAATGCATGAGGAACGAACTGGGAGAGCCGGACAAAAGCGGTCGCCGCAGGCCGGTTCCCGTTGAGGGATCGGAATTTGTCATCGACTCTGATGTTATCATCCCGGCCATCAGCCAGCAAACTGATCTCACCTTTCTGAACGACAATGACAACTTCGCAATCAGCCGCTGGAATTCCTTTGAGGTGGACGAGAAAACCCTTGCAACAAACATCCCCGGGTTCTTTGCAGGCGGCGATGCGGTGACCGGACCGGCCACGGTTGTCCAGGCCATAGCAGCGGGACACAGGGCATCGGTTTCCATGGATTGTTATCTTCGCGGAAAGGAATACAAGGGTTACTGGTATCCCAAACCTCACCTCATGGTGGACCGACTGGAACTCACTGAAGAGGATGAAAAACTTGTCCGGCCTAAGATGAGAGAACTGCCCGTGAGCGACAGGATCGATAATTTCCAGGAAGTGGAATTAGGACTGGACGAACAGGCGGCCATCTCCGAGGCGCGACGCTGCCTCCGCTGTGATCTATAGCAGTACGGTCAACTCCAAGAAGCTCAACCCTTGAGACCTTTGAGTCAATAGCGATGGTATAAATCTCGATATTTCCGCCCTGACATAAATCCATAACTCACGCCAAAGCTCCTGCTTCCTGCACACCTTAATATATCCTAAAGTCACAATTTATGACCAGTGGAGGAGCAGGCACGCATGGTCACCTTATAGCATTGCATATTCACGGCCATATTTCCTAACGCCGGAAAAACAGTTAAAATGTAGCTACAATGTAAATAATTTTGTTGCCAATTACCCTTCCATGGTCTATATGTCTTTCCTGGCAATAGCTCACAGGCCCACAATTTTAGCTAACTTAGATCAATTGAAATGTATCTTCAAAATAAATACAGCATATGCTTTTGAAGGTTTCTTTTCCGTATACCCGCTTTCGCGGGAATTACAGGCGCTAAAATAGCTTGTGAATTCATCAAGCTTTATATCAATCATTTTAAAGGAGGTAGAACTATGGAATTCGGTTTAAGTGAAGAATTACAAATGCTACGCGAGATGGCCAGAGACTTTGCGGCTGAAAAGATTGCACCGTTCGCGGACGAATGGGATGAAAAGCATTACCTTCCCTATGAGGAAGTCATAAAACCCATGGGCGAACTGGGCTTTTTCGGCACTGTGATCCCGGAGGAATACGGGGGCAATGAGATGGGATGGGTAGCCGCCATGATACTCACAGAAGAGATTGCGCGGGCATCCAGTTCCCTCAGGGTGCAGATCAATATGCAGGCACTTGGCTGCGCATTTACAATTTACAGGTACGGCTCTGACGAGCTCAAGAAAAAATACATCCCCAAACTGGTAACCGCCGAATATTTAGGCTGTTTTGCAATCACTGAGCCTAACGCAGGTTCAGATGTAATGGCCATGAAATCGACTGCTGCTGACAAGGGCGACCACTGGCTCCTTAACGGTTCAAAGACCTGGATATCCAACGCCTCTTCCGCAGATGCCATCATTTGCTATGCATATACGGACAGAGAGGCCAAGGGAAAAGGACTTTCCGCCTTTGTGGTGGAGCCCAAGAACTTCAACGGTATTTCCACAACCGATTTAGACAAATTGGGCACCCGGTCCACCCCCACGGGTGAAATATACTTTGAAGACACAACGGTCCCCAAAGAAAATATCTTAGGAAATCCAGGTGACGGCGCAAAGATCGTTTTTGGATCATTGAACCAGTCCCGGCTTTCGGCCGCTGCCGGCGGGGTGGGATTAGCCCAGGCATGTCTAGATGCCGTGACCGAATACTGCCAGGAAAGGGAACAGTTCGGAAAATCCATAGGTCAATTCCAGATGAACCAGGATATGATAGCACAGGTCGCAACAGAAATCGAGGCTGCCCGCTTAATGGTCTACAAGGCAGCATGGCAGAAAGACGAGGGGCAGTTGGGGAACACACTGGAAGTAGCCCATGCCAAGTATCTGTCGGGAGAAATAGCTGACAAGGCAAGTAAAATGGCCATGAGAATCATGGGCGCTTACGGATACTCCACCGAGTACCCGGTGGCCCGGTACTACCGTGACGCGCCTCCCTACTATATGGTAGAAGGTTCTGCAAATATCTGCAAATGGATCATCGCACTGGATCAGCTTGGTATCAGAAAAGCGAACAGGTAATAAAAATAAAAGGGGGCGGCCTTCATTATTTTTGAAAGTCAGCCCCCTTTTCTTAGTTCACTTGTATTTCTTGAGATTCAGTTAAAAAAGATCGTCTCCTTTTTTTGTATCCATCTTCACCCAGATTCGATACAATTTTTCTCCGGCCTCCTCAAAGCATTTATATCCTGTTGAGACTACTTCTTCAACCCGCACTTCTCCAAGCTCTCTACATTGCGCCAACCAGCCGCTGAAGTGTTCTCC
>JAFDIX010000093.1 GCA_019307805.1 Deltaproteobacteria bacterium
GGTGGAACCCGGGGTCGTATGCATGCAATTGAACAATGCCCTGGCCAAGGACAATCTCATGTTTCCACCCAATCCAGGGAGCGAAGCCATTGCCACTATCGGTGGGATGGTCGCAACGAATGCCAGCGGCCACAGGGCCGTGAAATACGGGACGACCCGGGACTATATCAAGTCCCTCAAGGTGGTTCTGGCCGATGGGACAGTGATCAACACTGGGACTACGGCGCCCAAGTCCTCTCTGGGATATGATCTGACACACCTCTTTTCTTCTTCAGAAGGGACCCTGGGAATCATCACGGAGGTGGCCGTCAAATTAGCGCCAAAGCCGGAATACGCGGCCCTTGCCCTTGCCATTTTTGGGGATCTGAATGCTGCGGGGGATGCCGTCACCCAGGTGACTGCCTCGGGCATCAAACTGGCCGGCTGCGAGATTATGGACAAGTTCAGTCTCAAGGTGGTGGAAGAGGCCCTGGGCAGGGATATCAGCAGGATAGAGGCCCTTTTGATCATGGAGGCGGACGGCCCAAGGGATGTGGTGGTCCGTGACATGGAGAAAATAAAGGAGATCTGCCAGAAGCATAATGTCCAGGAATTTGAATGGTCGGATGACCCACGGCGAAGAGAGGAGATGATGCTGGCCAGGGGTCGGCTGGTTCCGACCCTGTCCCGAATCAAGCCGGGGTACCGGTTGGTTCCCTTTGCCGAGGATCCCGGTGTCCCCTCCAGCAAGATTCCCGAAACCATACGCGGCGCCCAGGCCATAGCAGAGAAATATGATCTGATCATTGCTACATTCGGCCATGTGGGGGACGGCAATGTCCACCCCACCTTTGTGGCGGATGTGAGAAACCGGGAGGACTGGAATCGCCTCAAGCCGGCGGCGGAGGAACTGGTCCAACTCGCCCTGGAAATGGGAGGAACCCTGAGTGCGGAGCATGGCACAGGCCTGGCCCGTGCCCCGCACATCGAGCGGCAACTGGGCCCTGCCATGGAGGTGATGAGAAATATCAAGAGGGCCCTTGATCCGGACAACATTCTCAATCCGGGCAAAATGGGGCTCGAAGAGGGAAAGGCCGACCTCATGGATCATTTTGCCTTTGAACCCCTTATCGCGCATCCCGAGGGGGTGAACAGTTTTGGCAGGGAGATCGATGATGAGGTAATCGCCTGCATCCATTGTGGATTTTGCCGGCTTGGGTGCCCCACATTCGCGGTGACCCACCGGGAATCAAGAAATGCCCGGGGAAGAAATGCACTCGCCTTTTATCTCATGAACGGTTCCATTGAACCTACCCCGGAGCTTGCCGATGCCTTCTATACCTGTACGACCTGTCAGGCCTGCACCTATTTTTGTCCTGCCCAGATCAAGGTGGATGAGATCGTGGAGGGGGTGCGGAAAAAAATCTATGCCGCAGGTTTGGTGCCTGAATCCATTCAGGGGATCAGGGACAATATCCTCAGGACAGGAAATGTGTACGCCGGCGCCAAAGAGGACAGAATAGAGATCTATCCCAAGGCCCTCAAGGAAAAGGCCAAAAAGGGTGAACTCAAGGAACAGGCGGAGACCCTTCTCTTCATGGGGTGCGTTCCCAGTTACCTGGATATGAAAATGGTCCCCAGCCTGATAGCACCCCTGGATGCCGCGGGGGTGGACTACACGACCCTTTCCGTGGAAGAGAACTGCTGCGGATTCCCTCTTTATCTCATGGGATCGGATATTTTTGAAGCCCATGCCAAAGCACTCATGGAACGTATCCGGAAGACCGGGGCCAGGGAACTCGTGACCCCCTGTGCCGGGTGCTACAAGACATTCAAGAAGATCTACCCGGAGATCGAGGGGTGGGATCTGGAGGTGTACCACTCCGTGCACTATATTGAGAAGCTGATTCAGGGGGGCAAACTCCGTTTTAAGGGTGATCTCGGAAAAAAAGTCACCTATCATGATCCCTGTGACCTGGGGCGGGCCTTTAAGATCTTTGAGGAACCCCGGGATATCCTGAAGGGTATCCCCGGCCTTGAATATGTGGAGATGGGTAGAAACAGGCTTCAGGCACGTTGCTGCGGCGGCGGCGGAGGGGTCCTGGCCCATGAACCGGAAATGGCCGTGGAGATGGCGGCAGAAAGGGTCAGGGATGCCCTGGCCGTGGGTGCCGAAATTATTGTCTCGGGCTGTGCGGCCTGCAAGGACAACCTGAGAAAAGGGGCCAAGGCCATCCCCAGGGCGGAGCGGGGGAAGATAAAAATCATGGATATCACGGAGATGGTGGCCAAGGCCATGGACGGATGATGGAAAAACCGTTGACAGCGGTAAAAGGGAGTCATTATAAATTATGACACCCTGTATACCCACCTGTGAAGGGAATGAACGGGACGTTTTGAAACCATGATCTGCAGAACAACAGAGAGGGAGGGATGCTGATATGCTGACGAGTAAATGGATGCATGCCGGGACCATTTTGAAGATGAACGCGCTCAATGTCCCTGACAAACTGGGATGGCAGGATAAAGTCCAGGAATTCACCTTCAAGGAATGGAACGACCGGGCATGCCGGCTGGCCAACGGCCTTCGGGATATCGGTGTGGGATACAAAGATACGTTTGCCGTGATCGCTTTCAACCGGGGGGAATGGCTGGACATCTATGCAGGTTCCGCCAAGGGGGGGCAGATCAGTGTGCCGGTCATGTTCAGGCTGGCGGGGCCGGATATAGAATACATCATCGACCATTCCGAGTGTAAGGCATTCATCGTGGAAGCCCCCTTTGTGGATCTCATCAACGGCATCAGGGATAAGCTTCCGATACCGAAAGACGCCTATGTCTACATGGGGGAAGATCCTGTTCCGGAAGGTTACATCGGTTATGAGGACTGGCTTGCCAAGGCCTCCCCCGAAGAACCCGATATCATGGTGGACGGCGATGATGCCTGGGTCGTCATGTACACATCCGGGACCACGGGCAGGCCCAAGGGGGTTGTCAGGACCCATGAGAGCAACCATGCCCAGTATCTCCTGAGCAACATCAATATGGGGGCGCTTCCCACGGACAAGGTGATGCTGGTCATGCCCATGTGCCATGTTAATTCCATTTTCTATGCCTTTCCCTATACCCTTTTGACGGCACCTGTATTTGTCTACAACATGGTCAGTTTTGACCCGGAAGACCTTCTAAGGACCATTGACAAGTACAAGATCACCTTCACCTCACTGGTTCCCACCCACTACATCATGATGCTGGGCCTGCCGGATGAGGTGAAAAACAGCGTTGATGTCTCCTCCATCCGTCAGTTGCTGGTCTCATCAGCCCCTGCCAGAAAAGATCTGAAACTGGCGATCATGGAATATTTTAAAAATGCCGAACTCTGGGAGGCTTACGGCAGCACCGAGGGCGGGCTGGTGACGATACTCAGGCCGGAGGACCAGTTCAAGAAGCTGGGTTCCATAGGCAAGGAGATTTTCGGGACCGACAGGATCAAGATTCTGGATGAAGACAGAAACGAGGTCCCGGATGGTGAGGTGGGAGAACTCTTTTACCGCACACCCATGCTCTTCAAGGAATACCTGAAGGAACCGGAAAAGACAAAGGAGGCATTTTTTGGAGAGTGGTCCTCGGCCGGGGACATGGTCAAGCGAGACGAAGACGGGTATTACACCCTGGTGGACAGAAAGGCCAACATGATCATCACCGGAGGCGAGAATGTGTATCCCTCGGAGGTGGAAGGCGCCGCAGGCGCCCATGAGGCAGTAAAGGATATTGCGGTGATCGGTGTCCCTGACGAGAAGTGGGGTGAGTCGATCAAGGCCGTCATTGTCCTGAGCGAGGGGTACGAACCGGGTGATGCATTGGCCAAGGAGATCATCGATTCCACGCGCGGCGTGTTGGCGGGCTATAAAAGGCCCAAGTCCATTGATTTCATCAAGGATGATGAGATGCCCAGGACCCCCACAGGAAAGATCCTCCACCGCATTCTGAGGGAAAAATACGGCATCTGGAGTGAGCAGAGTTAGTGTGGTTTCACAAAACAAAACCACTAGGCCGACAGGTGGGCAGGATCTGATTTGGTTTTTGAAGCGAAGAGATACTGGATGCTTGATGCTCGATACTGGATAAGGAAACTGGATAAAGAAATAATCGATTCGGCTCTGGAGGATAAGAATTTTTGCCCGGGAAGACGGTTTGCATAGAGAAAATAATAAAATCATTGAGGGAGGAAAACCATTATGTTGACAAAAGCCTATATACCTTACAACGGTTACTATTCATCCCCATTCAGCCGCTGGCAGATGAGCATGGCCAATGAAAACGCCATCGTGTTGGCGGCACAGACAGCCAGGAACTGGTTTCTCAAAAGGGACATGGATCCAACGGAGATTGACTATTTGTATTACGGCAACACTATCTCCCAGCCCAAGATGTTCTACAGCCATGTCTGGGCAGCGGCCATGCTGGTGGACAACGCCAAGCCCATTCCGGCCCTCATGGTCCACCAGGCCTGTACCACGTCCGCGACCTGTATGCACCTCTGTGCTATCAACATCGAGAGCGGGACCTATGAGACGGGCTATGCCCTCATGGCGGATCGCTGCTCCAACGGCGCCCATACGGTCTGGGCCAACCCCATGGGGCCGGGTGGTGAGGTGGAATCAGAGAACTGGCTGATGGACAATTTCAACAATGATCCCAATGCGGGATTCAAGATGATTCAGACCGCGGAAAACGTGGCCAAAGAAGCCGGAATCACAAAGGAGGAATGTGACGCCGCCACCCTGAGACGCTATGAACAATATAGTGATTCCCTGGCCGATGACCGGGCCTTTCAGAAACGGTACATGTTTCCGGCCGAGGTCAAGGTCTCCAGGAAGAAGACCAAACTCGTGGAGGAAGACGAGGGGGTGACCCCCACCACGGCAGAAGGACTGGCAAAACTCAAACCCGTTGAACCGGGGGGCGTTATTTCCTTTGGGGCCCAGACACATCCGGCGGACGGCAACTGCGGATTCATCGTGACCACCCGTGACAAGGCCAAGGCCATGAGCAAGGACCCCAACATCGAAATCCAGATCATCTCCTATGGATTTGCCAGGGTGGAGCGGGGCTACATGGCGGCAGCTCCTGTGCCGGCCGCGGAGATGGCGCTCAGGGAAGCCGGGCTCAAGGTGGAGGATATGAAGGCGATCAAGACCCACAATCCCTTTATCGTCAATGACATCAACATGGCCAGGAAAATGGGAATAGATGTTATGGAAATGAATAATTACGGGTGTTCCCTGGTGTATGGCCATCCCCAGGGGCCCACTGCAGGCAGAATCATTGCTGAAATGCTGGAGGAACTGGTCATGCTTGGTGGCGGATACGGCCTCTGGGCAGGGTGTGCTGCCGGTGATTCGGCCGCGGCCATGGTCTTCAAGGTGGGCGCATAGACATTATTGCACGGAGACCAAAGGGCTATCCTAAAAGGGGAGTAGCCCTTTTTATTCGAAATGCAAAAAAAACGTGACCATTGTATTCGATGCGGGGAATGCTGCCATAAATCCAGCCCTACACTGCACATGGAAGATCTTTTCTTGGTGAAGAAGGGCCTTGTCAAAAGAAACCACCTCTACACCATACGGAAGGGAGAGGCGGTGCACGATAATGTGAAAGGGTGCGTTGTGAACGCCCGGATTGAAATGATAAAGGTTCGGGAAGGGGAAGAGGGGGGATGCATTTTCTTTGAAGAAAATGGCTGTGCCTGCGCAATATATGAAAACAGACCTGTTCAGTGTTCCGCGCTCCAGTGCTGGGATACGAGGGATTTCCTGGAAGTTTACGAGGGGCCCAAGCTGGATCGGCACTCTGCGGTTGACAACGAAATCCTGATGGGTCTAATAGAAGGACACGAAAAACGGTGCGCCTATGAGACCCTTGAAGGGCAGATAAGAAAGATCCCGGCTGAAGGTGATAAGGCGATTGAAGAGGTTCTCCGCATGCTTCAATTTGATTTTGAACTGAGACCCATGGTCGTGGAAAAACTTGGCTTGCTGCCCGAGGAAGTGGATTTCTTCTTCGGCCGCCCACTTGTAGATACCATCGGGATGTTCGGTCTCAAGGTTGTCCGGGAACCCGATGGATCTTTCCTTCTCACAAAAGCCTAGTATGGAACTGTTTATCGGCATTGATATGGGTTCTGCCCATGCAAAGGGCGTCATTCTGGGCGGTCAGGAGCAGATTGGAGCCTGTGAGCGTCCTTCAGGAGGAGATTACCGCGGCACGGCGGAAAAGATAAGGAATGAACTGCTTTCACAGGCAGGATTTCACGCAGAGGATGTTTCCCGTTCCGTTGCCACGGGGTATGGGGCAAAACAGGCTGCTTTTGCAGATGAGATTGTGACCGATGTGTCCTGTCACTCCAGGGGACTCTATTTCATTCGGCCCTCTGTCAGGACGGCTGTGGATGTGGGGGATCTCTATGGCAAGGCCTTTCGTCTGGATGGACAGGGAAATCCCCTCAATTTTGTGATGAGCAGCAAGTGCGCAGGGGGCAGCGGGAGGGCCCTGAAAGTGATCGCCAAGGTCCTTCAGGTGGGTATCGAGGATATCGGGGAATTGTCTTTGCTTTCAAAAAAGCCAGTGGAATTCACTACTTCCTGTACTGTTTTTGCAGAATCAGAGGCCATCTCCCTCATAGCCGAAGGGGTGGCAAAGGAAGATCTCCTTGCAGGTATCCACAGGGCGCTTGCGGCCCAACTCCACAGCCTGGCAGAACGGATGGGGATCGAGCAGGAGTATGCCCTTACCGGTGGCGGAGCGCGTGACATCGGCCTTGTCAAGGCCATGGAAGAGGTGAGCAAAAGGACCATCTATGTCCCGCCGGAACCGCATATGACCGCGGCCCTTGGGGCGGCCATTATTGCCAGGGAGATAGCGATCTCCTGATGTGCAGCACAAAAATCCCCCTCGGTCCCCCTTTAAAAAAAAGGGGGATGGCCAATGGCACTTGGGTTATCTTCCCCCTCGGTCCCCCTTTAAAAAAAAGGGGGATGGCCAATGGCGTTTGGGTTATCTTCCCCCTCGGTCCCCTTTTTACGGGACAAAAGGGGGATGACCAATAGTGTATAGGGTATTTAGCCCCCCTTTGGAAAAGGGGGGTTGGGGGGATTAGAGCGCATTGATATCAGGTTTGCCCTCTGTCGCGTTCGTTCATAGACCAAAAAAAACCGGTCAATGGCCGGGGATGTTTTACTGAATCTCAATACGAAAAAAAAGGAGGATGGAATATGGCATGGCCCTATAAGTATGAATCAGGAGTTACCCTTTATGATAAAAGCAAGGCCTTTACAGGTTATACCCTGTTTACAAACATGCCCAGGAGGGCGGCTGCCGAGCCCAATGAGGCACCCGGGGAAATTTTTCTCATGGATATGCAGGGGAACATCGTGCATACCTGGAAAACGATCTACCCCCCCTGGTATGCGCGCCTCATGCCGGACGGAAATCTGGTCGTGGCCATGCGCTGCTCCAAACCCTCACCCAGAAGGCCCGGTTACGATGACTTCCATATGGGTGGGGCCACCGGCATGCTCATGGAGCTGGACTGGGAAAGTAATATCCTTTTTCAACACTTTGACCCCTATATGCACCACGATTTTCGCAAGCTCCCCAACGGGAATTATATCTATGTAGGATGGGAAGAGGTACCCCAGGATCTGGCAAAAAAGGTGCGGGGCGGGCAAAAGGGTACGGAACACAAGGATGGTACCATGTTCGGCGATTTCTTTCGTGAGATCGATGCATCCGGAAATACCGTGTGGGAGTGGCACGGGATCGAACACTTTGATCCGGACATCGATATCATCGGTATGATTCATCCGAGAGAAGAGTGGACCCACATCAATGATGTGGATCTCATGCCGGACGGAAATATCCTATCCGACAGCCGCCACACGGACGGGGCCTTTATCATCGATCGCGAATCCGGGGATATCATCTGGCGTTGGGGAAATGTGGCCTATCTGGATGGGGAGACGGGTCAGATCGAGTATCGGGATATTCGAGATCCCAAGACCATGGGCGGCCCCCATGACGGTCATCTCATTGCCGAAGGCCTGCCCGGTGAAGGAAATATGCTGATCTATGACAACGCCATGTACACATTCTACTCCCGGGCCCTTGAGATGGATATCAAGACCGGAGAGGTGGTCTGGCAGAGTGAACCGGAGTTCGGAATCGAGGGGTACGTGTCAGGGAGGGTCCACTTCTCCCCATTTATCAGCGGCGCAGACCGGTTTCCCAATGGAAATACCGTGGTAACCTGCGGAGGCAACGGTGTCGTCTTCGAAGTGACCCGGGAAAATGAGCTGGTCTGGCACTGGGTCAGGCCCGACCCGGAACCGGAAGGTGCTGTTCGCTGGGGGGTTTTTCGAGCCCATCGTTTCGCACCGGACTACTGCCCCCAGTTTAATAACCTCCCCCCTGCAGAA
>JAFDIX010000608.1 GCA_019307805.1 Deltaproteobacteria bacterium
ATATCAAATTGGATTCATGACACACCTGGAAGCGAAATTTGGCTATAACAAGCTCTTCGCCATTAACCAGGATGTCATGTGGGCCCGCAAAAGTGCTGAGGTGTTAACCGGTATTCTGAAGAAACAGAAGTGGGATATTGTTGGAACAGTGGCCTACCCTGCCGGTGCAACAGATTATTCTGCCGGACTTATGAAGGCCCGGGCATCAGGGGCACAGATTATTTTTGCAGCATTTGATTTGCCCCAGGCAGGGGTTCTGGTCAAACAGTGGCGAAGCATGAAGGTTCCTGCCCTCATGGCCGGGGTTATTGCCTCCATGTGCGGTCCTGAATCCTGGGAAGGCTTTGATAGAAAAATCTCCGGTGCAATTAATATGATGATGGAAATCGGAAACATGCCGGTACCCAAGGTTCCGGCTTCTGTTCGCTTTTATGATGCCTACAAGAAGCGTTGGGGAGAGGATATCCAGGATCCCCATGGCGCCGCCGGTTCCTATGAAGCTGTTTATGTGCTGGCAGAAGCCATCAAAAGAGCAGGGACTATCGAGGCTGATGCACTTGTTGCTGCCTTAGAAAAGACGGATCGCATTGGGACCATTGGAAGAATCCGGTTTGATGAAGGACATCAAACCCTTTTTGGAAACGATCCCACCCAAAAGGCCATGGGATGTGTAATGCAGTGGCGGGATGGCGGAAAGCGTGTGGTGGTGCACCCGAAAAGCATCGCAGATGATACGGTAAAGCTTCCTTCTTGGATGAAACCAGCAAAGTAAATGCTAACGTTGCATTAATCTGTATAACTAAATATGAGGATAGGCGTAAGACAGTCGCTTTTACGAGATCGATGCTGGATGCTTGATACTAGTTGCTGGTCGAAGATCCCGTCTTTAGCGGGGATATTCAGGAATGCTCTAATAGCGAAGTCCAAAAACATCCAGTATCCAGGAACCAGAATCAGCCAATACTGGCAATGGTTTTCGTTGTAACGGCCTAAAGAATACATAATTTTATGCAACTATAGGGCAAAGAATCCGGGCCCAGAGGACCCGGATTCTTTATTTCAGGCCTTTTTCCTCAAGAATTTTTTCGTGGAGATCTTTAATCGTGCCGGCCGGCAATGCCTCCGTGCGATCATCCCTCAGCTTCATATGAAGGGCATCTGTCGGGCAGACCGTGGCGCAGACACCGCATCCGATACACCACTCTTCATCGATGACCGCGATATCCTCCTCCACCTTTACCGCATCCACCGGGCAGATCTCCTCACAGGCACCGCATCCGATACAGGCATCCTCGTCCGTCTCCCTGATGAAATAGGTGGCCATGATGACATCCCGCGGAATCTTCCGTCTCTTGATATTTCCCACATTCCAGCAGGCACACCCACAGCAATTGCAATTGTGCAGGATCTCCCCTTCTGCATTGTCCACAAAATGGACGAGGCCTGCCTCTTCGGATTTTTTGATCACTTCGAGGGCTTCTTCCTTTGAGATCTCCCTGGCGAGTCCCCTTTCAATGACAAAATCAGCGAGATCGTTGAATTTCATGCATACTTCCTTGGGATGGTCGCAGCCTCCTCCCCTGCCGCTCAGACTGAGGGCCATTCTACAGGGACAATGGGCCAGGCCGATTCTTTTTGCGTCCTCGATCACCTTTTCCATGGTATTATAGGGAAGCACGGTCTGTTTATCGGGCTTGATGGATTTACCCACGGGAATATATCGGTAGGGTTTGGTCCCGCCGGAGCTGCTGAAGGCCTCGGTGGTCACTTTGCGGTTAAAGTATTTTGCACACATCTGGGCCATTTTCCGGCCCTGGGGGGTGTCCTCTCCTTTCCAGAAAAAGGTCTGGGGGAATCCAAAACCCACCTGGAGTAATGCATACCCCCTCTCACCACTTTCCGTTTTGCGCGTAAATAAAAGGCCCTTTTCCACGAGTGTATCCAGGGTGTCAATCAATTCCTCCCTGGAGAGATCCACCTTGCCTACCATTTCATCGACACCGGCCGTCTGCATGGGGATGACCTTGTTAGGCAATGCAAGGGCCACCCCAGCCTCCCGGGGCGTAAAGCACTCTTTGAGTATATCGATCAAATCATCTCTTGGCGGGAATCCCATACACAGTTTTGATATATGCTCTGCCAGTTTCTCATATATTTCCTGTTCAGCCACGTTCATACCTCCATAAGGTTTTCCATTTAAAAACCAGTCTTCTGAGCCGGGTTAGGGCCATATCGTTCTGTATTTGATTTTGTTTCTAAAATCACAAACTCCAAGCTTCAAATGACAAATAAATCACAAATTTCAAACCTTTTCAAAGCGATTCTTTTTCTGTTTTTGAATTTAGGTCATTTCTCCACTGTTTCCTGGTTCCCCTTCAGCAGGCCCAGACGAAGGGTGTTGAGTGCAATGACGGCTCCCCGCTGCTGCATCAACGGCATGTCCCCGCCCATCTCCCAGTCAGGAAAACCCAGGGACACGAGCGCCACGTCTGCGCTGTTATCTTTCATCATTTTATCGGCCAGAGCACGGGCAGTTTGCAGTTCTACCTCTGCCTCCCCTTGGAAGAACGATTCACCCAACTCTTTTCCCTGGGGCACCACCAAACTTCTTTTTACACACCGTGATGGCAGTTTGTGGAGGCTCAGGGCGGCCTTTCCCCCTGTAAAGGTCTCAAGAATGGCCAGGGAAAGCCTCCTTTCCAGAAGCATCCCGTGTATCACGGTTTCAAGGGTTTCCTCATCAACACCGTAGATCTTATCACCCAACCTGCCTCGAATTGTATCCTCCAGAGGCCTGATCATGGACCGGGCGCTTTGATGATTATCGGCTTGCGCGGTCAACCTGATTTTGATCTCACCGGGTGATGACAGCAGCCCTATAGCCGGATTCGTTTCTTTCTGGATAAGATCAGCGATCATGCTGTCTACCCTGCTCTCGCCAATACCAACGACCTTCAGGACCCGGTAAAGAATCACCTGGTCCTCGAGGTGATACCGGGTTCTGATCCAGGGAATCACCTTTTCTTTCAAAAGATACCCCAACTCCCTGGGGACACCCGGCAGGCATATAACAGGACGTCCATGGATTTCACTGATGAAACCCGGAGCGGTCCCCACGGGATTGGGAATGGGATAACTGCCCTTTGGAATAAATGCCTGCCGGCGATTGTTTTCCGGCATTTTATACCCTGTATGAGCAAATATCTTTTCGATCTGGGCCATGAGTTCAGGCCGAAATTCCAATTCAACCCCTGCCACGTTGGCCACGGCCTGACGGGTCAAATCGTCTTCTGTGGGACCAAGTCCGCCCGTACAAAGGATGAAATCACATCTTTTCAGGCCCTCCTTAAAGACCTGCGCCATATCGTCCATGCGATCCCCTGCTGCGGTGCGAAAACGGACAGCTATGCCTGTTTTGCCCATTTCCTGTGACAGATAGGTGCTGTTGGTATCCATGATCTGTCCCAGGAGGAGTTCATCTCCAATGGTGATGATTTCGCAGTTGACTGGTTCTGAGTGGGACACAGTGTTCACCCTTCCATTCTTCCAGACACGTTAATAGGGCAGATTCGGGGAACGCAACAGTGCGTCCGTGACAAGGGTCACTGTCCCCCAGATGGCATCTGCGGGGAGGTGTTTTTCCACGGTACGGTCAAAAAGCACCGAGAGGCGGGGCGCAAATTCCTCATCCCCCTCCCAAAGCAGGTAGTGGAGGGGTACCTTGGGGAAGGCGTGGATAGTAAAGGAGGCGTCTGCAAATTCCAAGTCCCGGGCTCCCAGAATTTTCGCAGCCTGGGTGAATGCCAAGGGATCATTTCCATAGCGCTCCAGGAGAGGGGCGATCCGCAGCTCGTGTGGCCCTTGAAAGAAATGGGCCTCTTTGAGTTCGTTCTTACTGATCATCTCATTGAGAAGGGGCTCCGGTCCGACGTTCAAGAGATATACCAAAAAGATGAGCTCAAGGAGGGGATAGTCAATCCTCTCCCATTGTTCAGCCCTCAGGCTCTTCAGGCAGCGATCCTTCGGATCCGCCAGGATTTCTCTCCCCAGAAAGGGAATGATGATACTATCCCTGGAAAATATCTCCCCCTGTCCCTGCACTGCCAGTTCCCCCGGGTCCTTTTTGGAAAGATCTTCCCAGTAGTGGGAAGGCACTTTGACCTGTTCGCGTGTAGGGCTGGCAGATGGGGGTGGTTCTTTTCTTCTTCTTTCCTGCATCATCAAAAAACCCTCAGTCTATACCCTGCACCATCAGAGATATGGAAAGGACAGATTGGCCCTGTCCTCTTCCCCTTTCCAGCAAAGCTCTCATGACCTCATTGCTTTTGCTGCTTGACCCGCCGATGGTGACCCACTCCCCCAGGGGGGCGGATATGCGGGTGGATGCTCCGGCAAAGCGGATAACATCATCTCTTCCCTTCGGATCCGGGCCGGATATCCTCGGGATGACCTCTATATCTGCACGATTCCCGATAATGGTAGGCCTCACTTCCACGCCGCTTTCAATCCTCCTCAAAAAGAAACCCTGCGCACATCCCCCACCGTATCTGCGACAGAGGTCCCCCCAATAATCTTCATAGACAATCTCTTTGCCCACCAGAATATAGGCCCAACTACCGGACATGACATTGATGAAATACTCGGATTGACCGCTTCTGCTCCGATTCCGGTCCTCCAGATAGACATCCACACCGTCCCGTTTGGTCCTTCCCTTGCTTACGCGCCAGTTGCTCCCGGATATGCTTCCTTCTACCAGGGCGGAACGTCTGCTTGACGATCCCGCTTCATGGAATCGCACCCTGACCCTCGCCTGTTTTCCTGGCTGGTCAAGTCTTTCCAGAAAACCCCGAATATGATCAATGGATTCCTGGCTGTCCATGATAACGACTGTATTGGTTCGTTGATCAAAGGACGCCTTTCCCTCAGGGGATAGCATGTCTTGGACAAAGGGCATGACCTCGGAGGCCGGTCGAAAATTGAGTTGTATGAATGCCGTCTCTGCATTGCAGATATTGGACAGTCCCACCATGGCCATCAGCACGCAGAGCCAGACTACAACAATCGTCTTTTTTTTCATGGCACATCCCTTTTCTGGTAACTACACAGGTTGTTAGGTTCACGGTTCAGCGCCTCTCCTGGCGCGACGGAATGCGAATATGAAACTGCTCTCACCGCTTATGATCACGTGGCTTTCCTACACCGCATTTTGCTATGCCGG
>JAFDIX010000609.1 GCA_019307805.1 Deltaproteobacteria bacterium
GACTCCCGGAGGCGCTCCTTTGGCCTTGTAGACCCTGCAAAGAAGACCTCTCAGTTCGGTGGTCCCTGTTGCCGGATCGGTCGCACCCTGGGGATCGACCAGTACATTGACATTTGACTCAAAGGCGCCATGGTCAGGCCCCGGTAGTTCAGGGTACCACCAGGCGTGACAGGCAGAAACAACTTTAGGGTGAACCCTCTTGGTTATTGCTGTCTTGAATCTTGCTTTTCCATGCCTGGTTTCTATCCAGGTCCAATCGCCATCTGCTATACCCAATCTACCGGCGGTCTCCGGGTGGATCAAGACCGGCGGGTAGGGCTCTATCTCCCGCAGCCAGGGAACATAATGGTATTGTGTGTGGAAGTAAGGGAAATTCAACTCCCGTGATCCTGTGATCAGGATGTATGGGTACCGCTTGGCCAGGTGGGGCGTGGCTTCATAGCTTTCCGGGGGATAACTGAACACCGGCATGGGATCTAATCCCGCTTCCTCCAGTGTGGATGCATATATCTCGAGTTTGCCGGAAGGGGTGGGGTATCCCTGCTTTTTGTCCGGGCGAAGCAAACCTTTCTCATGTTTTTTCCAGACCTGTGGGGCAGGGTAGAAGCAGGTCTCGGTCAACTGTTCAAATGTAATCCCAAGGGGTTTCAATTTCCAGTCACAGAGTTCACGTTCGGTTCTCCAGGGCCATAGGTAGGGATGACCCATCCTATGGCACAATTCTCTGAAGATGTCGAAGTCCGACCTGCTCTCACCAAGCGGTTCTACCACAGCCTGTCCGGCAAAAAGACCCATATCAAAGGCATCATGGACCCAATCCCTCTCAAAAGGTGTCGTAACCGGGAGGATGATGTCGGCCCACTCCGTGGAGGGAGTCATGGTTATATCAGACCATACGATAAAATCCAGTTTCTTGAGTGCTTCCAGCACAAATCTGTCCGGCTTTTCATGACCGATCAGGGGATTTGAACTTTCGCCATAAAGTGCCCTAATAGGATAAGGATCGCCCGTAGCTGCGGCCCTCCAAACGGCTGGTTGATGGGCAGAAGGCATTGGCGTCATGCCTGGATCACCAAAAACATAGCCGTCGGTGATTCGTTTTCTCTCTTGTTCAGGAGGAAGGTGTGTGCTGGGAAATCTATACCCCGGAACATGCCAAAATGCATTTCCCCCGGCAACGTCAAGGTTTCCCGTAATCGCTTTCAAGTGCAAAATGGCCTGGTTGGTGGCTGTGGACCTGCTGCATTGGGACATGGATACTCCCCACTCGATACAGGCCGGCCTTGACCTGGCATACATTTTTGCTGATTCCCTGATCTTTTTGGCAGAAAGCCAGGTAACACCCGAGGCTTTTTCAGGCGGCCATTCAGAGACGATGTCTGTTAACACCTGCCATGCAGATCGGCATTCAATCTCCTCTCCGTCTGACAAACAAACGCTATATGATCCGGTTAAGGAGGGATCCACGTTCTCAACTTCATAATGGAGATTGTTCGTATCCCAAGCTTTTGGCATGGAGGTTCTTTTATCCCACACCATGAATTTTTGAGGGTCTCCCCTGCTTAAGATATCACTCTCTTTTAATAATCTCTTATTATCACTGCGTATCAGGAATGGAGCGTTGGTCCATTCTTCGATAAATCCCCTATCATACAGACCTTCACTAATAATAACGTGCAACCACGATAAAGCCAATGCAAGGTCGGTCCCCGGGCGTATGGGCAGCCAGATGTCAGCCTTGGATGCGGCTCTCGTGAATACAGGGTCTATGACAATCAGTTTACAGCCTCTTGCCAGCTTATTGGCAAGCTTCTTTCCTACACCTCCCATGCCGTCATTTCGAGAATCAATCAAGGTATCGCCCCATGCCACGATACAGTCGGCCCGATCAATGTCACGAAGAATACCGGTTCGGGCCAAACCGGGGATGGTCCCGACGGTCACATTTATGACCGGCATTCTCGTCTTGGTTAGACAAATATGCCCCACGCCGATTCCATTGGGTGTTTCCAGCACACCATTGTAGAAATTTTGCCGGGGATAGCTGTGGACAACCCTGGCCGTTCCCCATGCATATGCGATACTTTCTCCCCCATATTTTTCCTTTATTTCCATCAGCCTATTCGCGGTGATATCCAGAGCTTCATCCCACGATATGGGTTTCCATTTGCCTTCGCCCCTTTTTCCAGCCCTTTTCAGAGGGTATTTGAGGCGAAATGGACTATACACATACTGGGTGGCGGCGTTTCCCTTCTCACATATGCTGCCAAGATTGAGGGGACCTTCAGGGTCTCCATACACTTTTATTAATTTCCCGTCTCTGACATGGGCGAGCAATGTGCAACCCCCGTGACAAAGAAAGCATGTGGTTTTGATTATTCCTTCTTTGTCACGCCTGTCTGCAATTTTGTTTAATTTTGAATGCATTTCTGGATTCCATACAAATAAACGGTTTAGACCTCCCCGACACCCGCCTGCCGTACTGAGGGAAGGGATGTCAGGCGGGTTTTCGGTGAACCTTGAACCCGTGAATGGTTACTAAAATGTTTTGCTATCAGGGTACTTTTTGAATTGGATGGCTATAAAAGGCAAAAGATTTCCGTCCTCGTCGAACATCATGGGCCGGATAGGCTCAATGATCTCCAGGTCATCACGGTTTTTTAATTCCGCCTCGTAGGCCTCTGAAACCATGACCTCTTTGAGCTCCAGGGGATTTCGAATGCGGATCCATATCATAGATCTCTGCTACCCTTTTGGCAATCCGATCCGCATCATACCCCAGGCGTTTCAATTCATAACGGCGTTCGTATGCTTCATCAGCCTGTGAAAGCAAATTCTCTACAAACGCCGAGTCGCCCAAAATCCGCTCATCGCTCATCACATGCTCATGCCCCTGCCGTTTCAACTGCTTTACCTCAGCCATCCGCCAACAC
>JAFDIX010000610.1 GCA_019307805.1 Deltaproteobacteria bacterium
GGCTGGGGATGGCCCATAAAACCCTCCATGAGTCCTGCCTTCTCGACAATCCCCAGAGCGATGGCATAGAGGTCCTTGGCCACGACTCCGGGTTTGCCTTCCCGGGCCATCGCCTCCTGGGCCTCGATCATGACACCGTGGGCCCGATGGAGTTTTTCCGAAAGGGTATCGATGGAAAAGATCCTGGTCTGATCAGAGAGGTAGCCTTCCACATTGGCGGTATAGTCCACAAGGATGGGTGTGTGGGGAATCAGCCTTTTCATCGCCGTCCCCTGGGAGAGAAAGGGCCCTGGACCGGTCCCTGCAGTAGGGCCGGGTGTGGCGCTCGGCCTCGCCCCGCTGGGTCCGGCAATGAGATGCCCGTAAAGGGTTTCCATGTTGAAGCTCCGCATACGGGAAAGGCCCGGATGGCCCTGGCTTCGATAAAATGCCTCTGCTCTGAGCACCAGATCGGTGTCTGTCTCCGATTCTCTGATGAAATCAGGGATCCTCTGCAACAGTTGATCCGCCAGATCAGCAGCCCTTCTGAGGATATCCAGTTCGTAGGGGGATTTCCGCATGCGTAACTGCCGTATCAGGGGAGAAACATCTATCATATCTGCATCCGGGAACAGTCTCTGGTAACCCCGAAACATGTTGACCGGCAGGACATCCATTTCAAGTCCAATGGTGTCTGGGTTTCCCCCATCATGTTCTTCAATAAGCCGGGGTATCTGTGAAAAACCAGACAGGGGGACGATGTGCTCCAGGGGTGCATCCTCAAGTGCCCTTTCCATGCTTTTCCTTACCATGAGGAGGGGGGGACCGGATCGAGGGACCCAGAGGTGGGCATCCTGGTCTGTGCCCGAGAGATAGTAAAGGTCAACCTTTTGGATGATGAGTGCCCCTTGGAAACCTTTGTCTTCAAGTAGATTTTGAAGGTTGCTGATCCTTCGGCTGATTTCCTCGGGGGGTAATGTTCTGTATGCCAAAAAAAACTCCTCATTATTGGATGAAGCCGGGTGCAATTGATAGATCCCATGGGTTATGGTATATGTCAAATCCGGAACCCGATAGGGCACAAAAAAACATTGCTAATTTTCCAAATAGGGTTTAAGTCTTTGCGCGCCGGTGTGCATAGTGTGCCACGGGCGCTATGGACCCGGATATTTAATCCGTGGAGGATGTACTATACCCATGAACACTGAAAGTGACAATCCTCAAAAAATTACTGAGAGAATAGGGCAGCTCCTCAAGGAGAAGAATGCCATTCTTCTGGTCCACAACTATCAACTTCCCGAGATACAGGACATTGCAGATCTTTGCGGCGATTCCCTGGAACTTTCCATGAAGGCTTCTGAGACCGATGCGGATGTGATCGTTTTCTGCGGGGTTCATTTTATGGCAGAAACCGCCTCCATCCTTTCTCCGGATAAAACAGTGCTGCTGCCGGTGGAGACGGCAGGATGTCCCATGGCCGACATGATCACCGCAAAGGGCCTGAGGGATTTGAAGCAGAAGATGGGAGACGTTGAGGTGATAAGCTATGTCAACACCACCGCGGAGGTGAAGGCGGAAAGCGATATCTGCTGTTCCTCCGCTAACGCGGTCAGTGTGGCCAATTCAGTGGATCCTCAAAAACAGATCCTGATGACCCCTGACAGGAATCTTGCCCAGTACACCAGGAAACAGACCGGAAGGGAAATTCAGTATTGGGATGGGTACTGCCCGATCCACAACAACCTCTCCGCCCAACAGGCGGAGAAGGTAAAGGCGGCCCATCCGGATGCCCTTTTTTTGGCCCACCCTGAATGTCCCCCTGAAGTGCTCGATTTGGCAGATGTGGTCAAAAGCACCTCCGGGATGATTTCCTATGTAGAGGAATCGGACCACAGAAAATTCATTATCGGAACTGAGGCAGGCATACTCCATCCCCTTTCCCAGGCAAATCCTGAGAAGGTCTTTTTACCGGCTGATCCGGGAATGATCTGTGCTGACATGAAAAAGACAGGGTTGAGGGATGTTTTAAGGGCCCTGGAAGAAATGACGCCTGTGGTGAATGTGCCCGAGGATATCCGGGTCCCGGCAAAGCGGGCCCTTGATCGTATGCTGGCGGTTCCAAGGGACTGAGCAAGCTCGAAAAAGCCTATGAATCAAGACGACAAAGAAATCAAGGCCAACCTGGAATACCTCAGGAAGCTCTTCATCATGCCCGATTCACCGGACAAGTTCATCGAGTTCGGTCAAGAACTCCTCGAAATGATCCATGACTTTTTCAAGGAGAAGGAGGGTATCCACAGCAGTATCAGTCTCCCGGAACTGAGCAGGATATTTGATCAAACGGCCATACCGGACAGCCCCCGCCTTATCAAAGATGTACTTGCAGAAATCAAAGAAAATGTGATTGCCCACTCGGTCAAGGTAGGGAATCCCTACTATATCGGTCACATGATCAGCGCGGTTCCCTATTTCATGATACTGCTGGAAATGATCATTGCCGCCTTGAACCAGAATCAGGTCAAGATCGAAACCGCCAAGGCATCCAGTTTTGTGGAAAGGGAACTGGTGGCCTGGCTGCATCGACTCATTTATGGAAAGACGGAACGATATTATCAGAAGAATGTCCAGAACCCCCGTGTCGCCCTGGGAAATGTGACTTCCGACGGTACCCTGGCCAACCTGACGGCCCTCATGGTGGCGCGGGAAAAGGCCTTTCCCCCTGACGGCGATTTCCCCGGTATCCGCATGGCCGGGGTTGACCGGGCCTTGAAACACTATGGGTTTCAAAGGGGAGTTATTCTCGTCTCCTCCCGGGGCCATTATTCCATCAAAAAGGCCGCCAATATACTGGGAATGGGGGAGGAGAACGTCCTGAACATACCGGCTGACAAACATCATAAGATGGATGTGGGGAGGCTGTCTCGAAGATTGAAGGCCCTGAACGGGAAAAGGGG
>JAFDIX010000094.1 GCA_019307805.1 Deltaproteobacteria bacterium
TAGGGCGTGAACAGGCCTAACAGGGACCACCAGAAATAGTTCAGGGGCAGCAACAGGAGGATGGAAACACCTGCAAGGGCGAGTATTAATCGCGTGCCTTTCAGCATGTTGACTCTTCCCAACTGCATTCCCACCACAACGGGCGGTACCTGATATGGGAGGAGGATGGTCGAGAAGGCAATGACTTGTGTCATGAGCACCGTGAGCAAGGGAAAACCGGTTGCCGTTGCGAGATCAGCGGACAGGGGCGCCAGCACGGCCGGAATTCCAGGTGCGGTGGTTATGGGACCCAGGGCCGTTGCGAAAAGGACCAGTGAGAAGAAATTGCGCATGTCATGACCCGGCTCAAAACCGATCAGGCCGATTATTCCCCTGCCAATGATGTCACCCAATCCGGTGTCATTCACAACGGCCCCCATGCCAAGGACCCCGGCCACATAGAAAAACGGGCTGTAGTTGACCGTTTGACCGGCATCCCCCCCTTTAAATAACCCGACAAAGGGAAGCATGCACACGAGACCGGCTGCAAGCGCTACCCAGGCAGGCGATACTCCGTGAATATAGTCGCTTCCCCACAGGAGCAGGGTCAGGAACAGGATGACGGTCAATACCCGCTCATTGCGACTGAAGGGTGCCATCTTTTTTTCGGCGGTTGAGGGCTCAGAATGCGGACGGTCAGAGAACAGCAGGCATGTCAGGATAATAATAAGTATTCCCTTCATCAATCCGACCACGGGAAAATGCAGTTTCAGATAATAACCATAGCTGAAGTGGAGATCGTAGAGACTCTCTGCGGCCCCGGCCGCTACCATGTTGGGCACATTTGCCGGCAGGACGGCACAGGAAGGCACATAGGATGCCAGGATTGCGGCCATGATCATCCCGTCACGGCCCGGACTGCCCCCTGCAAAGCCCAGGCGATCCGCCATGGCCGTCACCACCGGAATCAGGAGCACGACCCGCCCCATGGTGGATGGGATAAAAAAGCCAAACAGCATGGTCAACAAAACGATCCCGCTGATGACACCCACATAGGAACTCACCATGGAACCCAGGAGCCATTGGGCAATGCGCCGGCCAAGACCGGTCTTTTGTACAGCGCCGGCCAGCACAATTCCGCCGAACACCAGCCAGACTGCGGAAGAATAGAACCCTGAGAGAACCACCTTGACCGGGGCTACTCTTGAGATGATGGCGAAAAGGATAAAGAACAGTGCCGTCAGGTGTTCGGGAAGGGCACCCGTTGCCCAGAAACCAATGGCAAACACCACCAATGCAGCCGCTCGCATTGCCTCCCTATCCAGGGGGCCGACGGACGGCATAAAATATATGATGGCCGCACTGATCACTATCAGTATGGCGGCCGTTCTTTTTGTTTTACCCATACCCTCAAGCACAATCAGGACAGGCTGCAACACAGTTAGGTATTGATGTTGCAACCTGTCCTGTTTTTTACTTCTCTCTTTTAATAATCATGGCACAGGAAACGCCGCCGCCGCCGCACAGGCCGGCCGCACCCAGCTCTTTGTCCTGCTGCTTGAGCACATGATACAGGGTTACCAAAAGCCGGGCGCCGCTGCAACCGGTGGGGTGGCCGAGTGCAATGGCACCCCCGTTGATATTCACTTTTCCGGCATCAATCTTCAAGATCCTTTCACATGCCAGACTCGTGGCAGCAAAGGCCTCGTTGATCTCATAGAAATCAATGTCATTGGTATTCAGTCCGGCCCTTTCCAGGGCAATGGGGATGGATACGGTGGGTCCGATGCCCATGTAGGCGTTGTCCACTGCGGCATTTGCATAGGAGACAATGCTGAAGAGGGGCTCCAGACCCAGGGATTGCGCCTTCTCCCTCGAGGTGACGATCAGGGCCGCAGCACCATCAGGCATTCCGCAAGCATTGGCCGCAGTCACCGTGCCGCCTTCTTTAAAGACAGTCTTCATGGTGCCCATTTTTTCGAGATTGGCATCATGCCTGATACATTCGTCTTCTGAAAAGACGAACCCTTCCTGTTTTTTGGTTTCCGGTACGTCCAGGGGCACTACTTCCTCCTTAAAATCTCCGGCCTTCTGGGCCTTGGCAGCCTTCTGGTGGCTCCCAAATGCGAATTTGTCCTGATCCTCTCTGGAAATGTCATACTTTTCCGAGACGTTTTCCGCTGTGACCCCCATGCCTATGTTCACGATCCTGTCCACGGTATCATACCAACCGTCCATGATGGTCACATTTCCCATGCGAAATCCTTTCCACCGGTGGCCCATGACAAGATGGGGAATGGTACTCATGCTCTCCATGCCACCGGCAACAATGATCTCTGCATCCCCAAGCCGGATATCCTGGGATGCAATGATCGTTGCCTTGACTCCCGTGGGGCAGGCACAGTTTACTGTCTGGGCATATCTGTCCATGGGGATTCCCGCTTTCTGGGCGGCGGTTCTGGCAGGGTTCACCCCGTTGCCGGCCTGCCGGCAGTTGCCGAATACCGTCATATCTATGTCTTCGGGCTTGAGCCCTGCTTTATCCAGGGTCTTTTTAATGACCTGTCCGCCGACATCATAGGCGGGTATCTCCCTCAGGGTGCCTCCGAAAAGGCCCATGGGACTTCGGTTGGCTGCAACCACGACAACATCTTTCAATTCCATTTGTCTCTCCTTTTTTTATATTTTGCATCAATGTGCCCATAACCATAGCAAAAAGGGGGACTTCCTTAAATAACTAAATTGTATTCGTGAACACCTTATTATTTAAAGACTACCGTGAGTCGCCGGACTTTTTTCAAAAAAAGGAAATGAGAGGGAGGTCAAACAAACAATTTTGTGAAAATGTCCGGGTTGTATGGTGATTTAGAGACGATCGCCTCTTTACTCGCCCGCCTTTTTCTGGTTTTTGTGCTATGATATCCCGAGTATTATCCCAAGCCCAGGTACATGAAACCCCTGAAGGAACAGGTGTATTTTGAAAGATACGATGCCGACAGGGTTCGAACGGAAGAAGGTATTCAAGAATATATCCGGGAGCACATTCGACTGAAGATGAAATTCAAGGTGTAAATTTTTCGCAAGATTTTTTATAATACCCTGATAATTTGCGAAAGGGCGCAACATCATGTTTGAATTTTGGCGTAAACGCGAGGATCAATTTGAAGTCGAAATGAAGTTGATCAGGGATGAGATCAACCGATCAGAGAGGTTTGGCTACGGATTTGTGCTGCTCGTGGTGGAATTAAGCCATTCAGCCCCTCGCGGCCTCAGCAAGCTGTTTCCGGGCAGGACACTTTCCTTTCACATCCTGGAAAAAAATCTGCGCTCCTACGACAAGGTGGGGGAGACGGCCTTGAGGCGGTACCATGTTCTCCTTCCTCAGACGGACGGAGAGGGGGCCCAGGTCATTGAAGCGAGAATCAAGGAACTTGCCAGAAAATCCAACTTCGGGGACGTGACCATCGGCTCAGCTTGCTACCCTGACGACGGCAAGACGCCCAGGGCACTTATCGAACACGCAGTGAGTCAAATCCCCCACTTCTGACAAAACCCTCACGGGCAGGGGTGCCGAAAGGTGCCCGCCCGGCACCCAAGAGAATATTTGTTTGAATGATAAAAAAATGTTATGAGAAACCCAGTCTGGTTTGATTTGGAATAGGGTAAAATATCACGTGGACTGAGACAATGGGAGCTTTGGGGGCGGGGGAGGTATGCAAATGAATAGGAAAGGTTTCGGGCTTTTTATCGCTTTGATCTGTGGTTTCATCTTGCTGGGTGCGGGGCATATCACTGCAGATGAGCAGGAACCCCCTGAAGAGATGGCGCTGGACAGCAATGCCTACAAAACCAACAGAAGGGGGCCGGTCACTTTCACCCACTTGAACCATGCCGAAGACTATGAAGTTGCCTGCAACGAGTGCCACCACGAATACAAGGACGGAAAGAATGTCTGGGAGGAAGGGGATCCGGTCAAGAAATGTGCGGCATGTCATGATCCCAACAAGAATCAGGGCAATGTAAAGAAACTCAGCATTGCCTATCACAAGAATTGCAAGACATGCCACCGAAACCTTGCCAGGAGCGGGGATTCAGAGGATGCCCCCTACCGCAAATGCACGGACTGCCACGAAAAAAAGTAATAGAGAATTTTCATTTTTTGATCTGAGTGACTTGCCCTTTCACGAGAAGGGGCAAGTCACTTTTTATTCATAAACTTCCCTTCAATGCACCCACCATGTTCTTCATGTCTTTCGGATCCCCCGTGGGATGAAGAACGATCATCACCATCTGCCATTTCCCAATGGGAGATTCTTTCATTGCCGACGTGTAAATCGCCTTCCCATCATTGTCTGTTTTGAACATGTAGGGCGGCATTCCTGCGCCTGTCTCGTGTTTCTCAGGCTTCATGTTGACAAACCATGCCGTGTACACGCTGTTGGGCCTCAGCCCGTGGGTATAGATGACGATGTTGCTTTCGTCAAAGACAGCTGTACCGCTTGCTCCCGGGTGGCTCTTGGTGGGCTCCAGGTCTCTTGAATACTGTTTCATTTCACTCGCCCAGGCATTGATCGTGACTGCCAGGGCAAGCAATGCAATAGCCATAAAGGTGATTCTTTTTTTTCTATTCATTGTCTTCCTCCTTCTCCGATGCATTCCCTCCTTTGAGAAGGATGCATCCCTAGTCCTTTTGACCAATTTGTCGTCCTGGCTGTAAAATCCTTACAGGAGATCCAAGGGCGGGAGGAAAGCGCCGGGTAGGATCATCCTTCCAGGTCCTCCAAACCCACGGCCATCAGGTACCCCCTGGCCCGCTCGGTTTTGGAATATCGGTTTACCAGGTCCCAGAATTTTTTGCCGTGGTTGGGTTTCGCCAGGTGGGCAAGCTCATGGACAATGACGTAGTCCCGCACGAATCTCGGCATATCGGCGATGCGGTGGGATATGCGAATGTTTCCTCTCCAGGGGGTACAACTGCCGTGGCGTTTGTTCTGGTTGGTCACCCAGCGGATGGACCGCCACCGGAGAATACCGTCAAAGTACCGTTGATTCAGGACTTGTGCGCGTTTTTCGAGCGTTTTATCATCAAGCTGAGAGGTGATTTTGCGACGCTCGATCCGGGCCTTGAGTTTTAGTATATGGGGATCGAGTTCTTTATCAGACATTCCGGCCGGAGCAAGCACCTCCAGTATGCCATCGACCTCACGGGCCTCGATTGTCTTGCGTCGTTTTTTGCTGCGGATGATACGGGTTTTCAAACTATTTTGTCCAGATTTTGCCGAAGGCATTGAGCATTTCTTTTATTTTATCTTCTGTTTCCCTGCGCTCGGTGATATCACGCACAATGCCACGAAATCCGCGGGGTTCTGTCCCAAAGTTTTTGATCAGTGATATGGAGGCTTCGACATACCTCTTTGTTCCATCCTTTTTGTAGATCTCCCAGTCAAACTCTTTTACCGATTCACCGGACTTAAAGACCTTATTGAATGTGGCGTATACCTTGTCGGCATTTTCTTTGGAATAGTCGCGGTAACTCATCCCCATCATTTCTTTCCTGGTATAGCCGATAATTCTGCACAATGATTCGTTGAAAGACGTGAAGTTCCCGGAAAGATCTACCTCAAAGAAACCATCCTCAATGCTGTTGAGAATATTCCGGGTCTTGTCCTCGCTCTCGTGAAGGGCCACCTCCAACTGTTTTCTTTTCTTTATTTCTACTCGAAGTTGATTATTTACAAGGGTGAATTCTCCGGTCTGTTCTTTGACTTGATTTTCCAATTCAACACAGGAATCTTGAAGCACTGCTTCGGATTCTCTCAGCTTTGAATCTTCTTCATGTACTTCCTGAAACAGAGAGTCCTGCTTCCGGATAACAATATAAGTCATCCCAGAGGCCAAAAGGGCTGCGAAAATGATCGTAACCAATCTGTAGGCCCAGGGCGTCGTGTCCGTCTGAAGGGTCCCTAACACCCATTCGCACAACAGCACACCCACCAGCATGACGCAAAATGTAATGACCAGGGGCCGGACCATGTTTTGTCTCTGCCTTGCTTGTGAAGAACCCGCGTTTTGATCACGCTGGTTTGATTTTGAAGATAATGGTTTTTCCGACATGAACGGACCTTTCCCTTGGGATAAAAAATGCACTATTTCGCGCCTGAGACGCTACTGAGGTGGAAACCTGATCCCACATTACACCGTAGGATGCACAAAACACAGTGCTTATCGGGTGCTTCCGGCCCTTGGGGTCATGGTGCATAGACAGAATAGGGCCAACACCCAATGCCCATCACATGGAACGAAAAATGGGCGCACAAGTCAAGCAAAAATCTTGCAAATATAGGCCTTTAATCCATATAGGATGACCCCCTGGAAAGAGGGCTTTAGGCCAAAACATCTCCGTTATCGGGCTGGAGCCCCTTGGGCTGGGCTTTTTGCCTTGTGGATTAGTTGCAAGACCAGGGCCAGATTCCTCCGGGCCGACTCATAATCGGGTTTGATGCGCAGGGCTTCGGAAAAATGGACAATGGCCTGCCCGTAATTTTTCTGGTTTGCCAGCGCCGCCCCCAGGTTATTGTGGGCCTTGGCATAGTTCGGTTTAATCTGTAATGCATTGGTATAGTGCACAATGGCCTGTCCGTACTTTTTCTGGCTTGCAAGTGCCGCCCCCAGGTTATTATGGGCCTTGGCATAGTCGGGTTTGATGCGCAGGGCCTTGGAAAAATGGATGATGGCATTATCAAACTTTCCCTGCCCTGCCAGTGCACGCCCCAGGTTGAGATGGGCCCGGGGTTTTCCCGGGGACTTTATTACGCAGTCCTTCCACAGGGTGACATCGTCTCGCCACACACTATTCCTGTCATAGGTCCAAAGGGAGAAAATGATGGTCATTGCGCACAGGATGACAATTCCGAGCCGGCGAGAGGGAATGCCCCTGTAAAGTATTACCACAAACATCAGGATCAGGAGCATGGAGGGCAGGTAGGTGCGGTGCTCGAATACCAGTTCAAGCCCTATTATGGAGGACTCAATCACAAGGTTCCCTAAAAACCAGAGGATGCAGAAGGAGAGCAATCGCTCCTTTCTCGCCAGAAAAACCGCCACGCAAAAAGCCCCCAGGACAAATCCCATGGAGAACAGGGTTGTTATAGGATCTGTGAGTGAATGGGACAGGGGAAAGTCATGCACCAGGTTGAGTCTTGCGGGGAATGGAAAGATGAGCAGACCCAGGTAAAAGAGCACGACCCGAAACTGGGTCAAACCCCTTTGAACCATGTTAAAATCCCGATGTCCATATCCCGCCAGAATTTTCTCCAGGGGGTCTGTCCCGAGAAATAGGAGGGCCAATAGGGCCAGGACAAGGAGAATGACTGCAAGGTGTTTGGCGTGGCGCTTCAGCCAGGCGCCGCTCAATTCCTGAAAAAAATACCACTCATAGATAAAAATGAAGAGAGGAAGGGTAGCGCTAGTCTCCTTGGAGCCCAGTGCCATGATTGCGGAAAGGCCACACCCCGTGAAGAGAACACCTTTTGTCACCCCCGCCTTTGAATGCCGGGCCTTGACATAGAGCAGAAAGGCCAGGACATAGAAGCATGCCGCCATGCTGTTCATTCTCTGGACAATATAGGTCACGGATTGGGTTTGTAAGGGGTGGACCAACCAGATGAAGGCAGCGAAAAATGGCACCCAACCCACGGGGTCATCCATGGCGCGGACCGATGACAACTTCAGGGTGGCCCCAATAAAAAACCAGAGCAGGATTCCGGTGGTGATGTGGAGAATGATATTTACCAGGTGGTAACCCAGTACCTGGTCCCCGTGGAAATAATAGTTGAGGGCAAAGCTCACATTGGCCACAGGGCGATTGGAAAGGGGGCTTTCAAAGGCTGCCCCGGAAATGCCTTTCCAGGTGAGTTTGGACAACCGGATGTGAGGGTTGTCGCGAATATTGGTCCCGTCATCAAAGGTAAGGGGCGTTTGGAAAGTGTTGGAGTAGGCCAGGAAGCAGACAAGAATCATGCAAAAAAGCCTTGCCCACATCATCTTTTTCCCGACCCCCGGGGTAATATCGGCTCGATTTTTCATTAACTCCAGCTTAGCATGTTCAGTCGAATTTGTACATATTATATTAAAATAAGTTCTCTGTAACCTATTGAAATGACGAAGGTCTTACGCCAGTCACTTCGAAAAGAGGTCATAACCCTCGCTTTCATCGGTGAAAGTGTCTACCAAAAGTCACTTTTTTGGAGAAAATCATCTTGTGTTGCACAAAACCATACGGCATGACTACTCCTTTCTGCCCAGTTACGTCAGGTAGAAATTCATAACACATTGATATGTATAATATATTTTTATTCAAAACGAATGGAACGGTTCTTGCTACTATAATTGGCTGGAAGGTAGCAAAAAGGAGGG
>JAFDIX010000611.1 GCA_019307805.1 Deltaproteobacteria bacterium
CCTCGGAAACCAGTACTTCTCAGTATACCTAATTCGGGGAAGAGATTCGCATACGCTGATAGAATCCGGCATATCCTCAACCGCTGAGCAGATCATAAGCCAAATCAGGTCTCTTGACATGGATACATCAAGGATACACAATCTGATTCTCACCCACGCACATGCTGATCACATCACCGGTGCTCCGTTTCTTAAAAAAATGATGCCCTGGCTTAAAGTGAAGACAGGACCGGAAACGGAACGGCTGCTGGCCAAAGAGAGTATCAGGAAGATTTTTTTAAGGGATGACCGGGAGATACGAACACGCCTTGCGGCATTGGGTGCGGTAGAGGATTCCCATTTTGACGAGCCTTCCCTGGAAAATATGATTAATGAAACCATAAGTCCGGGCCAAATTCTGGAATTAGATGGGAACCCACTTGAAGTATTAGATGCCCCGGGACACTGCAAGGGAGGGATAGCCCTCTGGCAGCCAGAAAACAAGGTTCTCTTCTGTTCGGACTATCTCGGTTTCTATTTACCGCCTGACAGATTTGTGCCAAATTTCTATGTGGACTACGATGATTTCTCAGAGACCTTTAAATATCTTAGTGAATTGAAACCTGCCTGGATCTGCCCGGGCCACTGTGGGGCATATGCCGGAGAAGATGCTATTCGCTTCATTGATAAATCATGGGCTGAGATCAAATGGGTTTACGATTATGTGGCCAATAATTGTCAATCTCAGGAAAAAATTGAAAAGGCAAAAGAATTTCTTTTTGACAGATATTATGTTGGTGAAGCCACCATGTTTAGCGCCCAGAATACACGTTACTGCATGGAGCTCCTTATCCGCCGGATTTTGAGTTCAAAGGGCATGGCTCAGTCATAATGTCGAAAAACAGGAGCGTGATTTAATTCAGAGATTCCTGAGAGTCCTTTGACGGCCTTTTTGGGATATTGATACTACTTTTGACCAATTAGCGCAGGCAATCAACCCGGCCGCCTGTCGCCGTTGGGTCAGGGAAGATCTAACAACCCCTCTTCTAAGATGAATTTCACGGCAACCCGGGTTGCCTTACCCACCACATCCGTACATTTGTCCTGATGCCCGCCTGCCTCTTCGAACTTGGCAAAGTCATCCCCATCGGCAATGTAATAGGGCCGTCCGAATTTGAGCATCTGGATATCCCGGCAAATAATCGACCCCAGTTCGCGGGTATACTCCTCGGTAAATTTCCTCACAAGTGTGAAATTCTTGAACCGAATCCTCTCTGGATCTTCAAAATTCGAACGTTCCCGACCCAGAAGCATGCCGATGGCCAAAACACCGGCCGCATATCCCCCGCAAACACTGATCCCGGTCAGACCGCCACCCCCTGCAAACCCTGTGGCCGCCTTGAACACACCGTCGTCGTTCATATTCAAGGTATCATAGATGGCCGCCATGGCACACTGGGAGCACCCACGATAGGTTTTTTCGTTTTCAAACCCCAATTTATAGGCTTTTTCTACAAGTTCTTTGACAGTCTGCTTATTTTCCATTTTTCACCTTTATACAATCCTTCAATTCTCACATCAATCCGCAATCCGCCGAATTGCCAGCGAACACGTCCAATCCCGCCCTGCAGGACTAATCCCGCAGGGCGGGACCAAAATAAGGGTTATTCGCTGACGTTGCCTACCCGGGAAATCAGATCACCAGAACTGTCAAATTCCAGCTCCATGTCGTCCTCACCAATGATTTGATCGGGTTTCCCTTCAAGGGAATCAAGGCAACCCCTTGATACCATCAGGATCGTTAATTCCAGGGTGTTTTTGATGTGAATGATCCGGACATCTTCCAGGTTGTACGGCCTCAGTGTTTTCAGGGCAGCAATGATGGCCTCCCGATCCGTTGGGAAAGTCAGGGGGATTTTTCCTGATTCCGGGCAGCAGGACGTCAGGCAGTTCACGAGGGTCACCTGAAAGTCTATTTTGTCTATCAGGCGTTTTGTTGTAAAGTCGGCCTGACCGATGCCCAGTGCACTGCCTTCGCTTCCATCTGTCAAATCCCTGACGAAAATCCGGGTTACTTTAGGCCATGGGCGCTCTGCCCCGTAAGCACATACGTCACGTCCCACCACACATGGATCAATGCCTTCACCGCTGATGTCTTTCCCCATTTCGTCTATGATAAGCAGGTCGATTTCATCAACAGGCAGGGTGGGCAGCCACGCTCGTGCGGTTTTGAGAAGCTCGCTTTCAACGGACTCGATTTCATGGGCAAGGGCCATCTTTATCTGTGCTGTTTCGTGGGCCTGATTTTCAAGCAGGCAAACCCCGAACAGCACCGGGCTTTTTTCCAGCAATGCCTTGCCTGCGGAGCTGATGATCTCATATTGAGACCGGATGACCGAAAGGCGATGATAGTGTTCCGCTCCAATCTGGTTGCCCAGCCCGATGGCCATCATCTTGACGAGACCGCTCTCTGTGGGACCTATGAAATTGGTGTGGGGTTTGATCCTGTTGATGAGCACGATCCCATCGGCCTCGTGGGCCAGCCGGTCAAGAAATAAAGGGATGCCGTTCACTTCTCCCATGGGTGTTACGTCCATGGTCGCCTTTATCGGGATCCCCACACTCTCTTCAGTGATTCCTCGAAGACGCAGCACCTCTGTCTGACCCTCGGCCGTGGCCCCGCCATGAGAACCCATGGCCGGTGTAACAAAAGGATAATAACCGGCCTCTTTCAGCCGGGTCGCAACGGCCCGGACAACAACGGTCAGGTTGGAGATTCCCCGACTGCCCACTCCTATGGCTACGTTCGATCCCGGAGATAGATCCAGGCGACCTTTGATCAGGGACCATTGCCGGTCTATTTCAGCCAATACATCCACTGCAGGAGAACTGTCAAACCGCTGCCGAACCATCCGCATTTTGGGTAGTTTTAACTCAGCCCCGGTATCA
>JAFDIX010000612.1 GCA_019307805.1 Deltaproteobacteria bacterium
AAATCTCCAAAACCAAGTTCATCACTAAAGGGGTAAAAGGCATTGTCCTGGCCTCTGGTGAGAATGACTTCGTCAAATTCCAGGTCCAGATTTTCATCCGGAATATCAAAATTAATGGCCTCCGGCTGACACTCAGCCCAGCACAGGGCACAGCCTAGGCAGCGCCGGCAACTCAGGCAGCGCTTGGCCTCCTGGATGGCCATGTCCTCTGGAAAACCCGTCTCTACTTCCGTGAAATTGCCCCTTCTTTCATCCACGGAGATCTCAGGCATCTCCGCCCTTGGGGAAGGGACGTCTTCAAAGGGGATAATGTATGGCCTTGTTTTTTCGTAGATCATCTAGTTGCTCCTCCAGACCGTTGAAAACCGCCCTCTTTTACCCAATCTCGGCGTCAGGCTTCAAATTTTAATCCTCAAAATACTACGATGTATTCCTGTGGTTAAAATTTTCGCCTTCCTTGATCTTGAACAAAATTGATCATTTTTCAGCGGTCTTTTCTCAGATAGGCATGCATGCCCTCGGCCGCCTTTTTCCCGGCAGCAACGGCCCGAATGGCAATGTCCGGCCCTGTCACAACATCGCCTCCGGCAAAGACCCCGGGGACGTTGGTGGCCCCTGTATCCTCATCAATCTCAAAGGTGTTCCATCGGTTGATGTCGAATTGGTGATCCTCGGTCAGAAAATCGAGATTGGTCCCCTGGCTGATGGCAGGGACAATGGTTTCCGCATCAATGACATACTCGGACCCTTCAATAGGCACCGGTCTTCGACGGCCCGATGCATCCGGTTCCCCCAGTTCCATTTTGATGCACTTCATACCGGAAGCCTTGCCGTCCTTGCCCAGGATCTCCACGGGGGCGGCGAGATACTGAAGGATGACACCCTCGTGCTCTGCAGCGTCGATCTCCCAGGAATTGGCGGGCATTTCTTTCTTGGTTCTTCGGTAGAGGATATAGACCTCGTCATATCCCATGCGCCATCCTACCCGGGCCGAATCAATGGCTGCGTTGCCTCCGCCGATGACGATCAACTTGCCCTTGCCCTCCGGGGCACTCCCGAGGGCCTGTTCCCTCAGAAAGGTGACGCAATCCACGATCCCTTTTCCCTGATACTCCTCTTCTCCCGGGACCCTCAGCTTGAGACCGCTGTGACATCCGGCGCCGATGAAGATGGTATCATAGTCCTTTTGCAGGTCCTCAAAGGAGATATCCTTGCCCACACGGGTATTGTACTGGATATCCACACCCATGTCGGCGATGAGGTCCACTTCCCGCTGAAGGAGTTTTTTGGGAAGACGGTATTCCGGTATGCCGACCCAGAGAAACCCCCCGGGGACGGGCAGGGTCTCAAATATTTTGATGTGTTCATATCCCAATCGCGCCAGGTCATAGGCACAGGTGAGGCCGGCAGGACCGGCCCCGATAATGGCGACTTTTTCGGGATATTTCTTTGCCGGGGTTTCGTAGTGGGGCTCTACGCCTTCCTGAATCTCAATGTCGGCCACGTAGCGTTTGAGAAAGCAGATGCTGATAGGCTCATCCAGGTACTGACGGTTACAGGCCGTTTCGCAGGGATGGGGACAGACGCGTCCGATGCTCCCCGGAAGGGGCAATCGATCCCGGATGACGGCCAGTGAGTCCAAATATTTTTTGTCCGCAATCAGGCCCGCGTAGGAGCGGATATCCAGGTTGGCAGGACATGACTGCTGACAGACGGGCATGTCCTCTTTGTAGATGTTGTACTCCCCGGTGCCGGTGTTGCAATAATCCACCGCGGTTCGAAAACCGAGGGCCTCGTCAAAGTCGTCAAGCATGTTCACGGGGCAGACCTTGATACATGCCTTGCAATCCGTACATTTGCTGTTATCCACCCGAAGACTGTGCTTCAGGATATTGGCACGCAGGCGCCCGTTGTCCCGGATAATCTTCTTGATGTCGCTGTAGGGCAAGATTTGAATGTTATCGTCGTTGCGCACTTTTTCCAGATCGGGGTTTTCAAAGGCCTCTTCCGGCGTGATCAGCCGGTCCCTGGGAATCCTTTCCGCGCCCAAAGTCGGAAATTTTTCAAGGAGCGTTACCTTTGCCCCCCCGGCAGCCTTCTCAAGTGCGCAACGAACGCCCTCAATACCCCCTCCCACAACCAATAGGTCTTTGCCTTTCACTGCATTACCCCTCTAATGCTAATTGAAATATAGGCGTTCGCCCGGATATTTTTTCAAGAGCAACCATATCCTTCCGCTTCAGGGCGGTGATGTACCGAAATACCCTTTCCGGTGGTATGGCCAGTGCCTGGGCCAGATCCTTGACGGACTGCGCCCCTTCTTTCAGTTGAAGCAGAATCTCCTGCACCTCGGTCTCTTCCACGATGATCATGTCAATGGCCCGGCTGAATTCGTGCTCAGTAAATTTTTCACCATACACATTTCCCGATTCCATGAAGGGTGTTTTTTTGCCGATGACCCATCGTATCTTCTCGCCCCCAAGGACCGCTTCGGCGGCCTCAATCTTCCTGGTGATCTCGGATGGACCCGCAGAATCGCCCTCCCCGCCCAGGGGACCCAGTTCTCTGATCTGCTCATCGAAATCAGTGACCAGCTTTACGAACACGGCGGCCTCCCCGGAAGAACACTGGCGAAAGGCGAGGCGGTTTTCATTGACGCCTATGTGTGCAAAGAGCCTGCGGGTGACGTCTATTTTGGCCTGTGCCTGCACATTCCCTGTGATGTAATGGCAATCGCCAAAGTAACACCCAACAACCAAAAGGCCATCCAGCCCCTTTTTGAAGGCCTTGGCCACCATGGCCGGATCAATCCTGCCGGTGCACATGAGGCGCACGATCTTGATTTCCGGCGAATACTGTAGTCTGGAAACTCCAGCTAAATCAGCGGCGGAGTAGCCTCACCAGGTACAGCAGAAGGTCAGAATT
>JAFDIX010000613.1 GCA_019307805.1 Deltaproteobacteria bacterium
TGCTCACCGTCTGAGAAGATGGCGCTGGGCAGATTCGTGTTGAGGTTGTCGAGCATATTTACGGAATCCCCGGTGATGATCAAACGGCCTTCTTCCGTCTGGACCATGACAGCCTGGTGTCCGGGCGTGTGACCCGGTGCCGGAATCAGCCTCAACCCCGGCAAGACATCAACCCATCCTCGGACAAATTGCCACTGGAAAAAGTCGAGGTCCTTATCCAGGCATACGCCTATACTCGAGGTATAGGCCCATTTCTGGTAGGAAACAGGATGGAACATATAATCCCATTCCTCTTCCTGGACCACAAACCGCGCGTTCTTAAAGGGCTTTAGATCCTCCCCGATGTGGTCCCAGTGCAGATGGGTAAAGATTACGTAATCGATGTCTTCCGGAGACAGGCCGGCGGCCTTTTTAATGGCGTCTTTGGGATCATCGTATTCTTCCCGTGTACACTGGATAATGTTCTTTGTGGACCATTCGGGGTTATAAATCCCCAGGTCAACCAGGATATTTTTGCCCTGGCCCTGCAGAAGAGCCCCCCATGTGGGGAAATCCATCCGCGTTCCCATATCTTTTAAGTACACAATTTGGGAATAATCCACATTCTGGATGAGTCCCAGGCGTAGTGCAGTCACTTTATAAGGCTCTGTCAATGCTTTGTACCTCCTTATATGCTATTTTGTTTTATATCAAACTTGGTTTTCCGGGCCAGGTCAGAGATAGATGGCTCTGCCTTGGAGTTTTGTGTTTAAAATCACAAATTCCAAGCACCAAATAACAAATAAATCACAAATTCCAAACCAGTTCAAAGAGATTTTTTTTTGTTTGGGATTTTGGGTGTTGGTCATTGTTATTTGTTTGAATTTTGTTATTTGAAATTTCAATGAGGTAATGAACTTTCAACAAAGCAAATCCCCTCCGGGGATAACCAAACCCCCTAGGATTTAATCCGTCGGGAGGGGGCACGTGGCCCTTGTAACAAGTTCGATAAGTGTGTTCCCTGTGTCTTTGGGGTGAAAAAACATGGCCTTCTCAAATGTACAGGTGTACTGGGGATCACCGGTGACACTACGTACCCCCTTTTCCTGGAAAACCTTCCAGGCTTCCTCAATGTCATCCACAATGTAGCAGATGTGGTGAAGGGTGCCGGAACCATGCTCTTTCAGGAATTTCTTTAATCCGTCGTCAGCGGAGGGCTCCACCAGTTCAAGGTAGGTATTCCCCACCGGAATAAAGGCGCAGTCAGCATTGAATTCGCTCACAAAGTACCTTCCCGCCATTTCAAAGCCAAATAGCTTTTCGTACATCTCCTTGGCCCGGTCGATATCCTCTACCACAATACCGACATGGTGCATTTTCATTTCCATGATATTATTCCTGTTGACCCATGACACACGACAAAAAATATCTCCGGCTGCGCTGCCCAAAGGGCAACACAGCCGGGAATTTACAGGTCACCTGTTGATAGGGTTGTTCCCTAGTCCAGAATGGCAATGGCGCGAATCGGTGAACCGGTCCCTTTCCGTATTCTCAGGGGGAGACCGACAAAGGTGAATCGCTTGCCGGCCACTTTATCCAGGTTGCACAGGTTCTCCATATGGGGAACCCAGGTCTTGCGGTAGTGAATGTGCAGCGGATAACTGGTGGTTGGCGGCCTGTCCGGACTCGGTGTATCCGCACCCCAGTTTTTGATCTTTTTTTCCTCGATGAGATACACGGCAGATTCCAGGGAAAAACCGGAGTACCCTTCTAAATACTCGGGCTTGGGGTAATGGCGGTCATAGTGCCCGGTATAGAAAAGAACGATGTCGTCCTCCTGGATTTCCAGACCAGCCTTTTTTTCCGCCTCTTGAATTATTTCAGGTCCCATCAGGCTGTGTTCCGGCACATGGGAAAGGTCCAGACACAGGGCAGGGCCGAAAAAAGTGTCTAAAGGCATCTCATCCACACAGGGGGCCTCGGGATCCGGGTTGATGTGACAGACGGCATCCACGTGGGTGGGGCCATGGTCACACATGAGCAGGCCTTTGGATGCATAGCTGTACCCTTCGGTCATGATTCTCGCGGTTTCTTCATGGGTTGCGTGGTCAAAAATAATGGTCTTTAGATGGCCGGGAAAAACCGGCATTCCCGTGTAAATCTCTTGTGTCAAATCAATGGCTTCTGGCATCCGTTCTTCCTCCTTTTTTTCCTTTAATCTCTAGTATCGGCTTGCTTTTTCAACATCAAAGTATCGATCATTCAGACCTTTGTGTCAACAGGGAAAACCTAGTAAATCAGGGAATGAGTGCAACGCGAATGACGTCCTCCAACCGCTTCTCGAAGATCTCCATCCCCCGGGCGGCCTCAGAGAGGGGGAGTTGGTGGGTCACCAGGGGTTTTACATTGATTCGCCCGCCCGCCAACAAGGTGATGGACTCTCGAACAGCATTGGGCGCGCCCCGGCTTCCGATCACTTCAATTTCATCCAGAACAATGCGATCCGCATCCATGGGGATCATCTTGCGAGAAAGGCCGGCCAGGAGCACCCGCCCCCCTCTCCTGACACAATCCATGGACTGCTCCACCGCTTCCTGGGCTCCCGCACACTCGAAAACCACATCCACGCCAAGCCCCCCGGTGATATCCATTATCTGTTCTACGGTATCGGCCTGGCTGCGATCCACCAGAATATCTGCACCCAGCTTTCCGGCAACTTCAAGTCGGTGACCCCGTCCCACGGCAATAACCCTGCCGGCCCCGGAGATTTTGGCGAGCTGCAGGACAATCATTCCCAGCAAACCCACCCCGATTACCAGTACATCGTCTCCCAATTTCACACGGCCTCTGCGGACGGCCTCTGTCCCGATACCCACATTACATGCAGAGACCCCCTCCTCAAGGCCCAGATTGTCAGGCATGGGATACAGGGTCGCTTCAACGGC
>JAFDIX010000614.1 GCA_019307805.1 Deltaproteobacteria bacterium
TGGGCATGGGGCTCCAGGCAATATCTTCAAGATCCTGAAGAATTTTTCTCCCGGCCCTCCGGCCAAAGACCACCAGGTCCAACAGGGAATTGCAGCCCAGCCGGTTGGCCCCATGTACGGACACACAGGCACATTCCCCGGCGGCATAGAGCCCTTCTACAGGGTTCAGGTCAACCGTCAGGACCTGTCCGTCCAGATTGGTCGGGATGCCCCCCATCATGTAGTGGCATGTGGGCTGTACCGGAATGGGCTCTTCCACAGGATCAATGCCCTGATAAATACGGACAAAGGAGGAGATATCATTGAGTTTCGCATCGAGACGGTCCTTGCCCAGGTGGGTCAGGTCCAGGTGCACATAGTCTTTGCCGTCAATCCCCTTTCCCTCCCGAATTTCCTGTGCAATGGCCCGGCTGACCATATCCCTCGGAGCCAGGTCCTTCAGTGTAGAGGCGTACCTCTCCATGAAACGCTCTCCTTCACGGTTTCGAAGGATGCCCCCTTCACCACGGGCCGCCTCACTGATCAGAACCCCGAGACGATAAATCCCGGTGGGGTGGAACTGGACAAACTCCATATCCTGGATGGGGATGCCATTCCTGTAAGTGTGGTAGACGCCATCTCCGGTATTGGCAAAACAATTGGATGTGGTCTTGAACACCTTACCGAAACCCCCGGTGGCCAGGAGCACGGCCCGGCTTTGGAAGATGTGGATCTCCCCTGTGGCCAGTTCATAGGCCACCAGGCCTACCACCCGGTTGCCTTCCATAATCAGGTCCAGCAGATGAAACTCGTTATAGACCTGAATCCCCCTTCTAAGGGCTGCCCCGTAAAGGGTGTCCAGGATGACCCGGCCGGTCCGGTCGGCTGCATGACAGGCCCTTTTGATGGGGGCCCTTCCCAGGTCCCGGGTGTGCCCTCCAAAGGCGCGCTGCGCAATTTTTCCCTCGGGAGTCCGGTTGAAGGGGACTCCCATGTGTTCCAGCTCGTAGATGGCCCTGGGGCCGTCTTCAGAAAGGACCTGAGCCGCGTTCTGATCGGTGAGGTAATCGCCCCCCTTGACCGTATCGTACATATGCCATTCCGGGGAATCCGGTTCCTCGTTTCCCAGGGCGGCAGCAATTCCCCCCTGGGCGGCTCCGGAGTGTGACCGGGTCACAAATACCTTGCTCACCACAGCCACATCCACCTCGCCTGCCACTTCCACGGCCGCCCGCAGGCCTGCTAACCCGGCACCGACGATAATTACATCATGTTTGAAGATCATGGCATCTCACGTTGAAAGCTTTCAGCAATCAGCGATCAGCCGTCTGTTTGCTGACTGCTGATAGCTTTTCGATTACACCACATTTACTCAAATTTGTCATAGTATATGTTCTCTATGGCTATCCCTTTTTTCTCCAGAATCTCCTCACAGGAATCCACCATTGCCGGGGAACCGCAGATGTAGACATCCAAGGAGGCATTCTCCGGCACATGCTTCTCTATGAGATCCGTAACGCGCCCCTTCTCCCCCTCCCATTGATCCTCTTCCGTTGCCCGCGACAGGGTGGGCACAAAGGTAAAGCCGGGGATACTCTCCTCAAAGGCCTTGAGTTCTTCCAGGTAGTAGAGGTCATATCTCCTGCGATCCCCAAAAAAGAGGGTGGCCTTTCTCTCTGTTTTCCGGAATTCCATCTGGTGGAGGATGGATTTAATAGGCGCCAGCCCGGATCCCGTGGCAATGAAAAGGATATCCCTTTCAGACTCCCGGAGAAAAAAATCTCCATAGGGGCCTGTCATGAGAAGTTGATCCCCCTTTTTGAGATGCTCATGCACATAGGTTGTCACCGCACCTTCCGGCACCCTCGTAATGACCAGTTCTATCGCTTGCCGGTCTTCCGCCGAAGAAGAAACGGAATAGGCGCGGTACTCAGGGCTCTTTGTCCCTTTGTATTTGGGGACCTCGAGTTGGATATACTGGCCGGGTTTAAACCGTATCCCCTCTTCAGGGGCGAGGATCTTCAGACAGAGTTCCCTGATATCAGGTGTCAAATCCGACAGCCCCATCGTCTCTACCTCGAATTCCTTGATGAGGAAAATCTCCTCGGGCACCTCAATTTTCAGATCATTGCGCACCTTGACCTGGCAGGAGAGCCTGACCATTCCCTCCAGTTCCGACCTGTCCAGATAGGGGGTCTCCGTAGGCAGGACCGGGCCGCCTCCTTCAAGCACCTTGACCTTGCAAAGGGAACAGGTCCCCTTCCCGCCACAGGCGGACGGAATATAGATCCCCTCGCCCATGAGAGAAAAGAGCAAAGGATTCCCTCCTTCCACCACCACGTCCTTTTCGTCATTGATCAGAATATGGCTCTCTCCATAGTCCGCAATATAGAAATTGGCGATTTCAAGGAGCAGGGCGAGCAGGGCCCCGATAGCGCTCAATATCAAAATGCCGATGACGAGTTGGAGCACCGTTTCTCCTTCCAAATCCTACTGAATCTGAATCATCCCGCTGAAGGCGATGAAGGCCAAGGACATCAGTCCCGTAATAATGAGGGTAATGGCAGGACCCTCAAGTCCCTTTGGGAGCTTTGCGGTCTTCTGGATTTTTTCCCGGATGGACCCCACGACCACGATGGCCAGCAGCCAGCCGATACCGCTGCCGGCTCCGTATGCAACAGACTGGACCAGTGTATATTCCCGGATGATCAAAAAGAGGGAAGCGCCGAGAATGGCGCAGTTCACCGTGATCAGGGGAAGAAAGATGCCCAGCACAAAATAGAGAGCAGGAAAGAAGCGCTCTACGCTTATTTCCACAAGCTGGACAAAGGAGGCAATGATGATGATGAATATAATATATCGAAAATGTTCCAAATGCAGAGGGACAAGAATGTGGTAGTACACAAGAAAGTTGATCGCTGCCGTGCAGGTCATCACAAACAC
>JAFDIX010000615.1 GCA_019307805.1 Deltaproteobacteria bacterium
CGGATAGCCCTCACCGGCATTCTTATCAATGCCGGTGTGATTGCAGCCACCCTCTCTTCTGCCATGGCATCCTTTCTGGGCGCCCCCCGCATCCTCCAATCCCTGTCCCAGGACCGCGTCTTTCCCTTCCTCCTCCCCTTTGCCAAGGGCCACGGGGAGACCCAAAACCCCCGCCGTGCCGTCATGCTCTCCGCAGGGATTGCCTTTGCCACGGTCGGTCTGGGAAAGCTGAATCTTATTGCACCCGTTGTTTCCATGTTCTTCCTCATATCCTATGGACTCCTCAACTATGCCACCTATTTTGAAGCCAAATCATCCAGCCCTTCCTTCCGGCCACGATTCAAATGGTTTCATCCGAAACTGAGCCTTCTCGGGGGGATTGCCTGTCTGGGGTTCATGTTGGCCATTGATGTCAAGGCAGGTGTGGTGGCCATTTCATTGCTCTTTGCGGTGCAGCAATATCTCAAGCGTACTGCGAGCCCTTCCCGGTGGGCGGACAGCCGGCGCTCGCACCACCTCATGCAGGTCCGGGAAAATCTGCTGGCCGCGGCCTCTGAGGCAGCCCATCCCCGTGACTGGCGCCCCATCATCCTGGCCTTTTCCGACAACCCCCAAAGACGAATCCATCTCCTGCGTTTTTCCTCCCTGCTTGAGGGCGGCAGCGGTCTTACTACTGCCGTGCGAATCCTGGAGGGGGAAGGGGTCAAAATGCTGAAACAGAAAGCAGAGGCCGAGGAGGAACTCCAGAAGGACATTCATGAAAACAAGCTGACCGCCTTTCCCCTGGTGTTGACGGCTCCCAGCATCATCTTGGGAATTCAGGCCCTGGCCCAGGCCTATGGAATCGGACCTGTTCGTGCCAACACCATTCTTCTGAACTGGCCCCGACACATTGATGGCTGGGTATATGGACTCCATTCTTTAACGTTCGGGACAAACCTGCGGGCTGGTTTTCGCCTTGGATGCAATCTCGTGGTGCTTGACGCCAATGATGAGGAGTGGGCCGAACTTGAAAAAGTGCCCGCTCCGGACCGCCGTATTGACGTCTGGTGGTGGGATGATGCCACGAGTCATCTCAGCCTCCTTTTGGCCTATCTTGTTACGCGACATGCCGAATGGGGGGATGCCACAATACGTGTCATTGCCCCTGCTGGTGAAGAAGCAACAGTAACCCTTGAAGGGCTACAAGAGACACTTGATGAAATTCGTATTGAGGCAACTCCGGAAATCATAGAAAAGACAGGGCCCCAGGCCTTGATTGAAAAATCCAGAGATGCGGCCCTGGTGTTTGTTCCCTTCCGTATCAGAGGCAACAAACTCCTTGATCCCTTTGGGGAGCCCATTGAAGCACTCCTTGCCCATTTGCCTGTCGCGGCCCTGGTATCCGCAGCCGAGGATATCGATCTGGATGCCGCGCCTGAGGAAGGAAAGGCCGGAGAAATGGCGGAAGCCCTGGATGCCCTGTCAGATGCGGAGAAAAAGGCCAAGGAGGCTGAAAAGGACGCTGCCGGCGCCTCTGACGAAGCAGAGGAAAAGATCAGTAACGTTGAATCTGCCGTTGCAGACATGGCACAGGAGGATCTGATGGAAAAGGTGAAAGCCGCCATTGAGGCCAGAGAAGAGGCGATAAAGGCGGCCCGTCGTCATGCAAAGGCATTGGCCAAGGTGAAGAATGCCAGGAGTGAAGCGGAATCCCTAGGAGCCCTCCCGGAAACCAAAGAAAGCGAATAAGAGGTCTTTAATTACCCAATCTGAAGTCAAAGGAGGAAAAAGAATTGGCCGATCATCAGAAGGGCAAAATAAATGGGATGTTTCTTGTGGTAGAACGCAAGAATGACAGAGGTCTAAGGCATTGGGCCGACGAGCTTCAGAGAAGACACATTCCTGCCGTGATACTCGCGGATGAGTATACATTGGATAACCACCTTGACCTATTAAAGGATATCGCCGGGGCAGGATTTGAAATCGGACTGGTCTATAACGATAATCCCTTCTGGGACGATCCCTATGATACCCAGCATGACATAATGACCCGAATAAAGGGCAACGTCCAATCCTGTTTAGACAGGCCCCTGAGGGTATTCGGGTCGAAATACTTTGCTTATAATGAGGATACCCTGAAAATCGCCGACAAACTCGGGATCGAATATATACTGGCCCGCGGGACGGCCGGGGCAAGGGCGATGGTGTATAAAGCAGAAGAGTACGGCCCCAAAATAATATCTGTCAGCAATGTCCCTTCAAAGGATCTGGGTACCGGCTCCCTGTGTGATGAATCACTGCGGTGCAGGGGTGAAGCCCCGGAGGGTCTCAAGAAACTTCTGGACAATCTGAAAGAAGATCGAATCATCCTGGTCGCTCAAACGCATGTGAGCGGTGTCAAACTGCACTGGTGGAATGTGTATCAGGAATTTTTCGATCAGGAAATCATAACATGGCAATCTATTGATGAGTTTGCCACGGATACCATGGTATTGCCAAACGCGCAGATACCCATAAACGATCGTACGGATTACAGGACACCCAAGCCGAGAATGCCCCTCGAAGAGGAACCGGATTTTCCTTTTGAGTAACTAAAGGCTTCATGTTTTCAAGGGAGGTAGAATGAATTCACGAAAAGAAAATATCTGGAACAGGGAGTTGGAGACATTATCAACAGATGCATTATTGCATTTACATCAGGAGAAATTCTTAAAGCAACTGAAATACCTGTTCGATTCTTCCCCCATGTATCAGGAAAAATTTAAAAAAGAAGGCCTGGCCCCCGGTGATATCCGGAGCCTGGAAGACATTATCAGGTTGCCTTTCACTGAGAAGGGGGAGCTTCGCCAGGCCCAAACGAGCCGCCCACCTGTGGGCAGGCACCGAGCCTGCACCATAGAAAAGCTGGACCGTGTGTATTCCTCCAGCGGCACGAC
>JAFDIX010000095.1 GCA_019307805.1 Deltaproteobacteria bacterium
TACATTCAAAACAACCCTGGCCGCCTCTGGAGAAGAGGGTCTGGAGGAACTGGAAAAGGCGCCCGGAGACGACCCCTTTAAATTGGTGATCATGGACTGGCAGATGCCCGGCATGGACGGTATTGAGGCCTCAGAGCGCATCAAAGAAATGCCTCACCTGGACACACCGCCTGCCATAGTTATGGTCACTGCCTACGGAAGAGAAGAGATCATGCAGAAGGTAGAGCAGGCAAACCTTGATGGTTTTCTTATCAAGCCGGTCAGTCCATCCGTGCTCTTTGACACCATTATGCAGGCCCTCGGTGAAATTCTGGTCAAGCAGCCTGACATGCCCAGCGCGGCAGAAGAGGAGCTTCGTGTGCTGGATTTGATTCGCGGGGCGCGGATACTCCTGGTGGAAGACAATGAAATCAACCGGCAGGTGGCCAGGGAAATACTAAAAGGCGCCGGTCTGGAGGTCTCTACTGCAAACAACGGCCGGGAAGCTATCGACGTACTCCAGGGACCAGCCTATGATGCCGTGCTCATGGATGTGCAGATGCCAGTCATGGACGGCTACGAGGCGACTGGAAACTTAAGAGGCAACCCCCGCTTCAAGGACCTCCCCATCATTGCCATGACGGCCCATGCCATGGCAGGGGATCGTGAAAAATCCCTGGAAGCCGGCATGAATGATCACGTAACAAAACCCATTGATCCGGTTCAGCTCTTTTCGACTCTGGCAAGGTGGATACAATCTGTTCCCAAGAGACCCTCTTCTGAAATACCCAAGCAGCAGGAACCGGACAGGGATAAAGTTGAGGAACCCCTTCCGGCGCTTCCGGGGATCCAATTTGAAAAGGGCCTTGCCAGGCTGGGCGGGAACAGAGATCTGTTTGAGAAGTTACTCCTGCAATTTCGGGATAGCCACAGAGACACGGTCATGGAAATCAAAACCGCCCTGGAAGAAGATGATAAAGAACTGGCAGCAAGATTGGCCCATACGGTGAAGGGGGTCGCGGCCAATCTGGGTGGCGAAGATTTGTCTTCTTCGGCAGGGGCACTGGAAAAAAAGATCAAGGAGGGCGATGCCCGGCCTGAAGACAGTGTGTTGGAACAATTCGGGGTGCGCCTCCATGAGGTCCTGGAAGGTCTGGAGGCTTTTGGGCCCCGGGAAGAGGATGAAGGGCAGGCAAAGATGACGGAACAGGATCAGGCCACTTCCATAGACAGGGCTGCTGTAGGGCCGCTCCTTGTTGAAGTGGCGGGGCTCCTCGAGTCGGATCTCATAGAAGCCATGAATCGCCTGGAGGTCCTGGGCGAACACCTTGGCACATCCTCCCTTGGTAATGAATTTAAACAACTGGTCAGCCATGTGGAAGGGTTTGACACGGACAGCGCCATGAAAAACCTGGAACGCATCGCACAAACATTGAATATGACTCTGAAAGAGGATTAGGCATGGTTGAGAGTTCTCTAAACAAACAAAAAGTGCTCATTGTGGATGATACACCGGAAAACATTCAGGTGCTCATGGAAACACTGAAGGAGGATTACGCCATTGTCGCGGCCATAAATGGAGAAAAGGCCCTGAAGATGGCTGCAGCAGAACCGGCCCCTGACATCGTTCTTCTGGATGTCATGATGCCCGGAATGGACGGGTTTGAAGTATGCAAAAAACTCAAGGCCGATGATAAAACAAAGGACATCCCGGTCATCTTCATTACGGCTTTAACAGACGCAGAGGATGAGGCCAAGGGTCTGGCTCTGGGAGCGGTCGACTATCTGAACAAGCCCTTTAACCCTGATCTTGTAAAGGCGCGCATCAGGAATCATCTGGAGCTGAAAAGTTATCGGGATCGACTGGAAACACTGGTCAAGGAAAGGACACGGGAATTGGCTTTGACCCAGGCCATCACTATCGAGAGCCTGGCCACTCTGGCGGAATACAGAGATCCCGAGACAGGGGGACACGTCAAGCGGACCCAGAACTATGTGAAGGCACTCGCTCTAAAACTCAAGGATCACCCTCGATTTTGTGATGAACTGACGGATGACACCATTGAACACCTATACAGGGCGGCCCCCTTGCATGATATGGGAAAAGTGGGTGTGCCGGACCACATCCTCCTCAAAGAAGGGAAACTCACTGACGAAGAATTCGAAGAAATGAAAATGCATGTCATTTATGGCCGGGACGCACTGCGGATCACCGAGCAGAAACTGGGGAAAAATTCCTTTCTCAAATTTGTCAGGGAAATTGCCTCTACCCACCAGGAAAAATGGGACGGGTCAGGGTATCCCGACGGCCTGAAAGGGGATCAAATACCAATCTCCGGAAGGTTGATGGCCCTGGCCGACGTCTACGACGCGCTCATCAGCAAACGTCCTTACAAACCCCCCTATCCCCACGAAAAAGCCGTACAAATTATTACTGAGGGCAAGGGCTCCCACTTTGACTCCGATATTGTGGATGCCTTTATTGCTAATGAAAGCACCTTCCGAAACATCGCTCTAACATTTGCAGATTTTGACGAAGAACGGGAAATGCTCGCCCCCGATGGGGCCCATCCGGCAGGCGGTCGGCCCATCGAAAAAATTCTGCTGGTTGAGGACAATGAAATCAACCTGGAAATCATGCAAAGCCAGTTGCTCTCTGCGGGTTATCAGGTCGAAACCGCCCCTAATGGAAAAGAGGCCCTGGCCAAGTGGGAAAAAGGGGATTATGATGTTGTTCTCACGGACCTGGAAATGCCTGAAATGGATGGATATGCCCTGGTTGCGGAAATTCGGAAAAATAGCATGGGTGGTTCGAAAACGCCTATCATTCTCGCCATTACGGCCAGTGATTTTGATTTGACAGAAGAACGCGCCAGGGATCTGGGATTTGACGGATATTTATTAAAACCACTCGATTTGGATGCCCTCAAAAGAAAGCTTGCCGGCATTCCTCTGAGCGACAATAACTGACAATCTGCATTACGGAATAACTATACACCTGTCAGAGAACCGGCAACAGTAGAGGGCAATGCTAACAATCCCCCCATCCCCCCTTTAAGAAAGGGGGGTTCAAGCAGAATGCCCTGTCACTGACAAACCGTGCGTCTTTTCACTTTATAAAGCTGCATCAAGGGGGAATTATAACGAGAGTACCATTGGCCATCCCCCTTTTCTAAAGCGACTCGACATGAGCCTGTCGAATGTGGGGATCGAGGGGGATTTTCCGACAGCCTTTTAAACATCAGTATCCAAACCTAGACTCTCAGGCCCCTCATAGAGCTCCGAAAACCGCTCTCCATGTTTACTGTGCGCCTTGTAAAAGGCGATACACTTATCCAGAATGTCGAGCACCTGGTCTTCCGAGTAGCACCCGGGCAACTCCTGTGCGAGTCGCGGGTGCCGGCCCAGTTTTCCACCAAGTAACACCCTGTAGCCCGACTTTGCTGCAACCAGGGTCCCTGTGGGGCAGACTGTAATACACTGCCCGCACTTCAGACACCGGTCATAGTCCACCACTGGTGTTTCTTCCCCACCCTCGAGGAAAATGGCGTCCTCCTTACAGACCTCCACACATTCCCCGCAGAGGGTGCAGGGCACCTCGCCAATCGTTGGTTCACAGGCACCGATGATCCCCAGGTCCCGAATCTGGGGTTGGGAGCAGGCATTGGGGCAGTCCGCAAGAGTGACCCTGAATTCATGGTGATGTTTGAGCCCCCCTTTTACCCGCTCCTCCAGAAAATTCCGGATATCCGCTGCCTTCAGCCTCTCTTCCAGTTGTTCCAGTAACCGGTCGCTCTCTATGGCGCGATTGGGACAGCCCCCGGGACCAAAGCAGGTCTCCAGCGCGTATCCCTTGACCTCCTCTGCCATTTTGGAAAGATAGCGCTTCTGGGTAAGGCGTACATCCGCCGTTGAAATCCTGGTCTTGCCTGCCTGACGAGCCTCATCCTCCACCCTTTTGCGCACCTTCTTTCGCACAAAAAAAGGAACCTTTTTAATAGACTCTTCCGCCTCAGGACTCCATTCCATATCTTTATTCCCTTTTCATTGGGTCTCATGCTTTGTTAATATTATAGGGAAGTGCCCGATTCGTCATTGACTTAAATCAAAAAGCCTGAATACGCTGCTTGCACGGTAGTGTATTCCGTCTTTCTTTTATTTGTTTGAAGCTGATGCCATGATTCCATCCCCAAAAGAGTGTTACCAGTTCATGGAAGAATATGGGATGTTGGAAAACATCAAGGCCCATTCCATCATAGTGGAAAAGGTGGCTACCCTCATTGCCCGTGAACTTCAAAATAACGGGAACGCTATTTCCCTCGAAAGGGTCACAGCGGGGGCATTGATGCATGATATCGGCAAGACCCTTTGTCTCAATTCCTCGGATGATCATGCTGCCAAGGGAAGGTCGATCTGCCTCGACAATGATCTCCACGAGATTGCCGACATCGTTGGAGATCATGTCAGGTTGAGGAATTACGGGCCCTCCTCGCCCATTGGGGACATAGAAATCGTCTACTATGCGGATAAAAGAGTCAATCATGATGTGATCGTGAGCCTGGATGAGCGACTCGCCTACCTTATTGAACGTTATGGCAGAAACGAGGAGTACATCTGCAACCGGATCAGAGAAAACTTTGATCTGTGCAGGGCTTTAGAAAAGAGGCTGTTTACAGAATTGCCTTTTGCGCCGGAGGACTTGAACGACCTCGCCCCAGTGGACAAACCTGGAACCGACTCCCCGGGGAGAACCCTATTCCGGCTAAAGTAGAGGATCCGGGCCAGAGGACCCGGCTTTGATTTTCCCCTGAAAGGGGACCAGAACCCGCTCTGAGATCTCTGGGTTCTTGGCGCAATGGAGTGCTGGAGTGATGGGCTGGAAACGCTTCAATAGCCTTATTGCTCCGAAAGGATGCACAAACGCCGCTTCCTTTGGATTTTGCTTGGAAAGTCTCTGCTAAGATGTTTTCCAATACTCCAAGACTCCATTACTCCATAGGAAATAGAGAAAAAAATGAACGTCAGAGCCATCCACCTCTGACCTGCACCTGAAACTCGGATTTCCAGCCACGGATAAAGGTAGGCCATGTCCATCAAACTCATAGCACGCGAACTGTACCGGCTCAAACAGGAAGTGGAAAAATTGGAGCGACAGGTAGAAAACGCTCCCATGGGCGAGAAGGCCGAACTGGAGGATAAACTCCGGAAGACAAGGGCTGAGAAGGTGCGGTTACAAAGAATGCTCGACGGAAACAAAGAACCCCCAGCCTACCGACTCCCCCGCTAGGGCCTGCCCCGTCAAACGCTTTGACTGATCATCTATTCCCCCTTTCTCCAGCGCAAAGGGATCACATTCTTTTTTTCCTTCGTTTCTCAGGAATAATCCTCTAAGATGCTATCCTGACGAAAGGATCGTATATGAGTGAAGATCTCAAGGTGAAAGAAACCATTCTGCTTGTTGACGACAATCCCATTAACCTGCAGGTCCTGTTTGAGACCTTTAAGGAGAGCGGGTACAAGCTTATCGCGGCCAAGGACGGGGAGAAGGCCCTTGCCATGGCAGAGAGCGCCCATCCTGACCTCATTCTTCTGGATATCATGATGCCCGGCATGGACGGCTACGAGGTATGCCGACACCTAAAGGCGGATGAGGGGACCTCGAATATCCCCATCATCTTTGTCACGGCCATGGGGGAGGCTGCCGACGAGACAAAGGGGCTGGAACTGGGGGCCGTGGATTATATCACCAAACCCTTCTCTCCCCCCATTGTCCAGGCCCGGGTACGCACCCACCTTGCCCTCAAACGCAACATGGTAGAACTGCAGGAAGCCTACAAGATTATCGAGTCACAAAAGGAAAGGATGGAGGATGAACTCAATGTGGGTCGAGAGATCCAGATGAACATGGTTCCACTTACATTTCCTCCCTTTCCGGACCGTGACGAGTTTTCCATTTATGCCACATTGCAGCCCGCGCGTGAGGTGGGTGGGGACTTTTATGACTTCTTCTTTATAGACGAATACCGACTGTGTTTTTGCATTGGTGATGTTTCCGGGAAGGGCGTTCCGGCCGCCCTGTTTATGGCCGTGACCAAAACCCTCATCGAGGCCAGGGCGAGGAATGACCTTTCAACGGCCAGCATTATCACCCATGTCAATGATGAACTCAGCCGGGATAACAAGGCATTTATGTTCGTGACACTCTTCCTCGGCATTCTCGATGTCAGGACCGGGGAGTTCCTTTATACCAACGGCGGACACAACCCCCCTTACATTAAACGAAAAAACGGGTCCATCGACATCCTTGATGCGCGCCATGGGCCCATCGTAGGCCCTGTGCCCGGGTTGACCTACAAAGCAGCTACCGCCCGCCTGGCGCCTGATGATTTGATATTTCTCTTCACGGACGGGGTCAACGAGGCCATGGACCCTTCCAAAAACCAGTTTTCGGATGAGCGACTGGTTGATTTGTTGTCTTCCCGTGTATTTGAATCCGTGGAAGAGATGGTTCAAACAACGGTGGACGAAGTGAAACAATTCGCAGGGGAAGCCGAGCAGTCCGATGATATTACCCTTCTTGCCATCCAATTTCTTAAGGCCGCAGAAGCAGACACATGCTTTCTGTTGGATATCCCCATCAAAAACAGTGTGCCTGCGATAGGGCAAGTCAACAGCCGGTTCAATGCCCTCTCAAAGCAACACGGCCTATCGGATCCTCTCAGACGGAAAATGAATGTGGTATTTGATGAACTCCTGAGCAACATCATTTCCTATGCCTACCAGGACGATCAGGAGCACGAAATTGAGATTAAGATAGAATTGACCGAGGAGAAATTGACGGTTTCCATCGTTGACGACGGTCTGCCCTTTAATCCACTCGGTGTGGAGGCTCCCAACCGGGAAATCCCCATGGAGGAACGCAAAGTAGGGGGATTAGGAATTCATCTGGTTCGCAGCATCATGGACAAGGTTTCCTATCAACGCCGGATCGATAAAAACGTACTGACCCTTATAAAGCATCTGGATAATGATACCATGCAACTATGACGGCATTTCCTGTTTTAATGAGATATAAGCCCCGCAGCAATTCCCAATGAAGGAGGCAGTCAAAGTGAACATCACCATACGGGATATCAGTGATATAAAGGTTGCTCAACTGGAGGGGGAGTTGGATACCATTACCGCTCCGGAAGCAGAGACAGCACTCAACCGGTTAATGGAGCAGGGCGTTAAAAAAATCCTGTTAAGCTTTGAAAACCTCGACTTTATTGCCAGCTCAGGCCTACGCATATTACTCGCCACTGCCCAGAGACTGAAGGGCGATGGTGGGGAGCTGAGGGTCTGCAGTCTCAATGAGACCGTGAAGGAGGTCTTTGATATCTCCGGGTTCAGTACGCTCCTGAGCGTATTTGAAAATGAAAAAAAGGCCCTCGATACCTTTTAAAACACACCCATCTCCAGCTTCTCGAAACCAGCTGGAAGAATATTCCCTCAAGGTCTCGCTATGATATCCGTTTTTGCATCCCTGATCGCCGGCTTGGGGCTCTTCTTTGTCGGTCTGCACTTTCTCACAGAGCACCTCAAAATGCTCAGCGGGCGCCGTTTGAGGCAGCGGATTGCCTCACTGACAAAACATCCGCTGCAGGGGATCTTCTGGGGCGGCGTTTTGATCTCCATCACCCAAAGCACGGCTGCCACCACCTTTATTCTCATCGGCATGATGCGTTCCAGAATGATGGACATGCGTCAGGCCCTTCCCATTCTTGTCGGCACCAATATGCTCGCATGGGTCATCGTTCTGGTGCTTGTTTTTGATATCAAGGCCGCCATCTTCTTCGTACTGGGTCTTGCCGGTTTCATCTACACAAATGACAAAGCCCGCTCCTGGAGGACCATGGCAGGGGCTGTTTTCGGGATCGCGCTCCTGTTCCTGGGCCTGAGCACCATGCAGGCGGGTGTTGCTCCCTTTGTGGATACACCGTTCTTTGACAGCGCTTTGCAATGGACAAGGGGCTCCTACATGTTGGGTCTCTTCATCGGGGCCGGCCTGTCCTTTCTTGTACAATCCTCCCTGGCGGTGACGGTACTGGCCATTGCATTGCAACATGCCGGGTTGTTTTCCCTCAGCGAGTCGATCATGGTCGTGTATGGTGCGAGTATCGGCTCCTCCATTCTGACCCTGGCACTCTCATCCAGCCTGCAGGGTCAATCCAAACAGCTTGCCATGTTTCAGACGGCCTATAACTTTATAAGCGCCATCATTCTGGTTCCCATGTTTTATCTGGAGATATACGGAAATGTTCCCCTGGTGAAGGCCTTGGTTACGGCGGTATCACAGAATGGCGGCACCCAGATCGCCATGGTAAAGCTCATATTTAATGC
>JAFDIX010000616.1 GCA_019307805.1 Deltaproteobacteria bacterium
TACACGTGATGCATGCCCCTCGGTATATGCATCCCTTGCAGCCAGGGCATGGGCCATGGCGGAAACCACATTGATGGTGTTTTCCTTGATCTTCGCATTGAGTTCCTTGAGCTGCCCTATCAGCATTTCCAGTTGATATTCCCTGGCCTCCACCTTGACCATCATCATCCCCATGGCCTCGGCAATAGTGCGAATATGTTCGGACTGATCATCGGCCGTAAGGGCCATAATGTCGTCAGAGTAGTTTCCCTTGGCGATTTCCTCGATAATCTCGATCAAACGGTCAACGCCTTCCATCTCTTCAATCCTTTCTGGTAACCGAGAATTTATTTTTACTTCAGCACATGTCTTTCAAGTACAAAACAGGTAAAGGTGCCTTCAAAGACAATGTCGTCTCCTCTTTTGACAGAAACAGGGACAACCTGTTTTTTCCCCGTCTCCTCCGAGACCTTTGCCTCGGCAATGACGGTTTCATTCACTCTTACCGGTTTCTGGAACTTCACATCAGCAGCGCCCAGCACGACATTAGGATGGTTGACGGCAATCATGGCCGCGTGATCGGCAAGGCCGAAGATGAACCCCCCGTGTACCAGTTCAAAATCATCCACAGCCATGTCCGGGGTAGTTTTCAGCTCGACCCTGCTGTAGCCTTCTCCCACTGCCAGGGGTTGACCGCAGAGTGCATGGCTGATTTTCTGATGGGTCATGGGTGTGGGGTCATCGGTGGGCAGGAATCAAATCAGGTCGGCGGATTGTGTTAGTGGACAAAGGTATCATTCCAGGATTTCACTGATCTGTCCCTCCTGGATGGCGTTTATCTGCAATAAAGGGCTGACGGATAGAATCAGGATGACGGGGTCTTGCGTTTGAGGTTTTCAATGATTGTATCAACGGCATCCTCTAAGGAAGTTTTGTCCATGTCGAGGATCAGATCGTAGAAATGGGCGTCGTTCCAGTCTTCATTGAAATAGTGTTTAATATAGCTTTTAGAATCGTTCTCTTCCCTTTCTATAAACTTTTCAGCCTCGTGGTGATTGAAATTATGGCGGTCCATGATCGACTTGATTTTTCCCTCCGCCCCCTTCACCAGTCGCACATGGAGTGCGTCGGGAATATCGTGCAGAATACACTGCCCGCCCCAGCCAATAATAATGGCGTTCCCGGCCTCGTAGGCATTTTCAACAAGTTTTTTGGTCGTGCTAAAATAGTTCTTGTCATCCAGGCAACCGTATTCGCGATCAACGACCTTCTGGACAACGGAGCAGGTAAATTTGTCTACGAAACGAAGGAGCCGGGATTGTGAATCTTTGCGAAAGGCCTCCGCGTCGCTCTGGGAGATATGCAATTCTCTGGCAATTTCGGCAACCAACTGCTTCCCTATATATTCCCAGTCTAATTTTTTTGCCAAAAGGGATGCCACTTTTTCACTATCCGTACCAGCCTCCTTGCTGAGGGTAATCACCGACATCAAACATTCCTCCTTTAAATCTGAATTGTAAGCGCCAACCCCCGGGCCCGGTTCCGGGCAGGAGGGAAGGCCAAACTTTTATTATAGACCGGCCGGCATATCCTGCCAATCTTTTTTTTGGATGATTTATCTTCCTTTCGGTCCGCTCATAATATAGGCATACTTGCCGCGATTCGCAAACCTCTGTTTTTTGAAGAACCCGAGACCCCTGCAAAACCCTTTGTGCCTTTCAACGCCCCTTGACAATTTTTTCTAATTGTTCTAGCTCTAAAAGCCCGGCAAAAACCATAATACAAATAATTCCAAGACAAGGCTTTTAACTGATCGGGTGTGTCTGACCGGTTGAGAATAAGCCAATGAAGATCACCTAAATTTTTCTCTCAGAAACAGATATCTCCTTTTTTCAAAGACAATGCGAGAGAGGCCGGAGTATCAATGCAAAGGATTGTGGATACATTGCCGACCAAAAGGCAACCAAGTCCCATTGATTGGGGGCAAAGGAGGGGTGCATGGCAATAGAAATTGATCTGAACTGCGATATGGGGGAGAGCTTCGGGATATATAGGATCGGTAATGACGAAGAAATGATGGCCTATGTAAACTCCATCAGTGTGGGCTGTGGTTTTCATGCCGGAGACCCGCACGTCATGGGGGAAACAGTCACATTGGCCAAAAAATACGGGGTGGCGGTTGGAGCCCATCCCGGGTATCCGGACCTCATAGGCTTTGGCAGGAGAAAGATGGAGATCACGCCTGCTGAGGCCAGGGATTATCTCCTCTATCAGGTCGGGGCGCTGAAGGCATTCTGTGAGGCCGTTGGACTGGAGCTTCAACATGTGAAACCCCATGGTGAATTCTACCAGATGCTCTGGACTAACGAATCCCTCGCCAGAGGGGTCCTTGAGGCTGTCCGGGAAATCGAGCCCGAGCCCATTTTCCTGGCTTTGTACAACACCATTCCCTATGAGATGGCCCAGTCCATGGGCATGAGAGTTGCCGGGGAACTCTATGCCGACCTGGATTATTACCCGGACGGGACAACCTTCATAAAAAAGGTGCATGGGGAAATTGATACCAAAGCCACGGTCGAAAAAGTGGTAAAGATGGTGGTGGAGGGAAAGGTTGTGGCCTCGGATGGCAAGGAGATCGAAGTCAAAGGCAACACCATCTGTTTCCATGGGGACAATCCCCAGGGGCCGCAGATCGTGAAAGCCGTTAGAGAAGAGCTGGAAAAGATAGGGACGAAAATTGCCCCTCTGGGAGACCATACCTATTGAACCATCTTCTAGATGAGCGAGGGAGAAAAACTCCATGATCTATGAAAAACCGCGTTACCTTTATTCCGGTGATCAATATCTGACCGTCGAGATTGGCGATGAGATGACCCTTGAGGCCAATTTTAAAGTCATCGGTCTTGACAGGGCTATCAATGACGCAGGGATTAGCGGTTTTATCGAGACGTTTCCGGGGTGGAGATCCCTTCTGCTGCATTATGATAGTTTGACAATCCGCACGGAAGATCTCATATCAGAGATCGAGAAGGTGGTGCAGGCGGTTCCGGAGGTCAAGGAGGTTCCATCCAGACTCATTGATCTCCCGGTTAAATATGGAGGAAGGTGGGGTCCGGATTTGGATTTCGTGGCCCGGGAGAACGGGATTTCTCCGGAGGAAGTGATCAACATACACTCGGAAACGATCCATTGGGTGGGCATGGTCGGTTTCACCCCGGGGTCTCCTCAGCTGATGCAGCTCAATCCTTCACTCCTCTTGTCAGTGAGAAAATATGAATCGCCCCGAATCTATACCCCAACCGGGACCATTGCACTGGGCGGAAGTATCACGGCCATCTATCCGGTGGTAAGCCCCGGGGGGTATCAGATGATGGGACTGACCCCCGTTCCGATCTACGATCGGTTTCAAAGCCTTGAAATTTTTGAGGAGTCCCCTGTTTTGCTTCGAATCGGGGACCGGATCAGATTCGTCCGGGTTGAGGCGGATGATTTTGACCATATTCGTCAGCAGGTATGGGAATGCAGCTACAAGTACAACATCCAAGAGGGGACCTTTTCTTTATAGGAGGCTGATGTGGGCGAAGGTGTTTTGGAAGTCATTGAACCGGGGATTTTTACCACAATCCAGGATCTGGGAAGGAAAGGATTTTTTGCAAGCGGCATCCCGCCTGCGGGGGCCATGGATCG
>JAFDIX010000617.1 GCA_019307805.1 Deltaproteobacteria bacterium
TCCGAAGGCAGAGCCCTTTCCTGAATGACCGCATGACCTGGGCCGTGGGCGCTTTTTTGAACACTGAATCTTTCGATAGAATCGGCAGGGGGATAGACAGCTTGAGTGATGCCAATGGATTCAACCTGTCCGGACGCATCACGGGCATCCCCGTGTATGAGGATGGGGGAAGAAAGCTGCTTCACCTGGGCCTGAGCTACAGCCATGGATTCCGGGATGAAAATGACCCGGATCAAAGGGTCGAGTTTGCGACCCTGCCCGAGTCCAACCTCAAGGATGAGACACTGGTGGATACGGGCAAACTGGGTGTCGACAACCTGAATCAGTTGAACCTGGAATTTGCCCTGGTCTCCGGTCCCCTCTCTTTTCAGGGAGAATACTTACATGTCTTCACAGACTCTGAATCGGAAGGGGATCCTGATTTTTCAGGATATTATGCCTTTGTGTCATATTTTCTGACAGGTGAGAATCGCATATACGGCAAACGGAACGCTGCTTTTATTCGAATGATCCCCAGGGAAAAATTTGGCTTTGGAAAGGGAGGCTGGGGGGCCTGGGAACTCGCCTTGCGCTACTCCTCCATCAACCTCAACGACAACAGGATACAGGGGGGCAAGGAACGCAACCTCACCCTTGGGTTGAACTGGTATCTGAGCCGTAAGCTGAGATTCATGTTCAACTATATACGGGCTGAGGTAAAGGATCGCAGGACAACACCCATGGTCCCTGAAGGTGATGCGGACATCTTCCAGATGAGATTTCAGATAGAGTTTTGAGAAAAACGAGATGAGGGTGCGTGCAATTTAGAGCATATGGTAGGGGTCCACATCCAGGCCCATACTGACGCCGCTCCCTCGAAGCAGCTTGCCCGCGACCTCCTCCATTTCCCCCAGGAAGTAGTGGAGCAGGCCCGCCCGTTTGCATTTGACAAGGATTTGCCACCGATATTTCCCACGTATCTTTGTGAGAGGGGCCTCTGCAGGGCCCAGGACCTGAATTTCCCCACCCCTTTTGGGCCAGCGCGCCAGAATACCCCTCATACTTTCCCCGATCTTTTCGGCCATGTGGGATGTGTTTTTCTGGTTGTTCCCCCGGAGTCTGTAACAGGCCAGAAAGGAATAGGGAGGGTAGCCCAGTTGTTCCCGAAGCTCCTTTTCCAGGCGGAAAAAGGCGGGATAGTCATGATCCTGGGCAGCCGTAATGGCATAGTGTGCGGGATTGAAGGTCTGGATAAAAACCCTGCCGATCTGGTCACCTCGACCTGCGCGACCCGCCACCTGTGATAGAATCTGGAATGTGCGCTCACTCGCCCTGAAATCCGGGAAGCCGAGGGAGAAATCAGCGGCAATGACCCCCACCAGGGTCACGTTGGGAAAGTCGTATCCCTTTGTGATCATCTGAGTCCCCACCAGTACATCGATTTCTCCCTTGCTGAATTTCCTGAGGGTCTGGTGGGCAAAACCCTTTTTGCGGGTACTGTCCCGGTCCATCCGTGCAACGCGTATTTCCGGGTACGCCTCGCTGAGCTCCCGGGCAAGCCTCTCCGTCCCGAACCCAAATGCCTTGATTCCCTCGCGACCGCAGGCAGGGCACAGGGTTTCCGATGCAGACTGGAAATTGCAGTAATGGCAGATCAAACAGTTATCTTCCAAATGGTAGACCATGGGCAGATCGCAGTTACAGCATCGTACGGTTTGCCCGCAAAACCGGCAGAGATGCACCCGGTGAAATCCGCGCCTGTTGAGAAACAGGATGGTCTGTTTTCCTTCTTCAAGGGTCGCATCAAGGGCCTTTTTCAGGGTCCTGCTGATAATCTCACCCTTCTCCTTGATGCCCACGTCCTCCTTCATATCTATTATGTCTATCCGGGGCAGGGGCCGCTGCTCGATACGATCCGGCATACTGAGCATCCCGTATCTCCCGGTGGAACCATTGTAAAAAGACTGGATGGAGGGGGTCCCTGAACCGAGAACCACGGTCGCCTTCTCCAGTTTTCCCCGGACCACGGCGGCATCCCTGGCCTGATAGCGGGGACTTTCATCCTGCTTGTAGGAAAAATCATGCTCCTCATCCACAATGATGAGGCCCAGTCGGGAGAAGGGGGCGAACAGGGCGGATCGGGCACCGATCACCAGATCAACCTCCCCCCGTGCAATGCGGGTCCACTGGTCATATCGCTCGCCCCCTGAGAGCCCGCTGTGCAGTATGGCGAGACGGTCCTCGAAGCGCGGTCTGCATAACCCCTCCATGTAGATGGCCAGCGCGATTTCAGGCACCATGAAAATGGCCTGCCGGCCCAGTTCTATGGCATGCCGGATAGCGCGAAGATACACTTCGGTCTTTCCGCTTCCGGTGACGCCATGAAGCAGGCAGGTGGAAAATTCCCCCTTGTCAAGACGGTTTCGAACCCTGTCCAGGGCCTCCACCTGCTGGGGGTAGAGCTGATCAGGGACCGGCGCCGAAATGACGAGGTTTCCCTCCGGATTCCTGAATACCGCAGCCTCGTAGGTTTCGAGCATACCTGCCTGCTCCCACTTGTTGACGAGATAGGGGCCGTTGCTGAATGTGGAAGACAGGTCCCTCAAAGAGACCCCCCGGGCGTCTAGGATAGTCTCCAGGAATACCCGCTCATCCTTGGCCCGAAAGGCACTGGCCTCTTCCATGAGCAGCCCTTGAAGATCAGCACCTTCCCTGGGCCTCACAAATTTTCTCAAGAGAGGCCCGATACGCCTTTTCCGTGTCTTGTCCTCAAGGAGCAACCATCCCTTTCGCTGAAGGGTGTAGGCCAGGTGATAGGGGGGAGGAATCCGTTTTCCCGGATTGGCTTTGACCCGGGAGAGCAATTCCGCCTCTTTGGACCGGGGCTCGAGAACTGCCATGGCCCTGATCCCCTGTTCTGTGATGCG
>JAFDIX010000618.1 GCA_019307805.1 Deltaproteobacteria bacterium
ATCCAGATCATTGACCACCATGTCCCCGATCCATACCTCTCCGCTGGTGGGGGTCTCGAGACCCGAGATCATGTTCAGGGTGGTGGTCTTTCCACATCCCGAAGGACCCACCATGATCAGAAACTCTCCCTCTGCGATCTCCAGGTCGATGCCGTTGACGGCGACGATCTTGCCGAATTTCTTTACCAGTTCTTTCAGTTCAATGCGGGCCACAGTTGTACCCTCCTTTGGCCTTTTCTTATTTGCGAATCATACCGAAGGTGAATCCCTTCACCAGATGTTTCTGAATCAACATCCCCATGATGATCACGGGGACCGTAATCACCACGCCGATGGCGGCCTGGGGACCGTAAAGACGCCCCTCCACCGCGCTCTGAAACTTGTTGAGCAGGACCGGAAGGGTATTCACATCCTGCTGCGTCAGGGTCAGTGCCAGGAGGAACTCACTCCAGTTGAGAATAAAGATGAATAAAAAGGTCACCACCAGCCCGGGTGCCACCAGGGGAAGCACCACTTTAACCAGGGTGTACATGCGCCCCGCCCCCATGATGCGCGCTGCATGCTCAAAAGTGTAGGGGATCTCATCGATGAAGCTCAGCATCATCCAGATCACAAAGGGCAGGGTCGTTGCCACGTAGAGCATGCCCAGGCCCAGATAGGTATCATACAGACTGATCCTCGTGCCCAGGATCAATTGTGACACAGAAGGAATCAGGATGGCATAGTACATCATGATGGGAATGGCGATCACGATAGGGGGCACCATCCTGATGGTCAGTATCAAATAGCGGAAGTTCTTCCCCCCCACAGCGAATCGGGAAATGGAATAGGCCAGAAATGATCCCAGTAGCACGGCAATCAGGGATCCCAGGGTGGAAATCAGTACGGAATCCCTGAGCGCCTTCCAGATATTAAAGGTCTGCGCTGTTCCATCACGCTCCCTACTTTCATCGATGCCGCTTCCAGTCACAGTGAAGATCGTGGCGTAATTGACAATGGTGGGGTTTTCCGGAATCCAGTTGGGAGGCCAGGAAACCCATTCCCCTGAATCCTTTAATGATGTGATGAGCATCCAGTAGATGGGAAGGATCACAATGACGGCCCAGATGATGAGAACCAGATACCGGAAATAAAAGAACAGATTATAGCGTTTTGCAAAGGAGACCTTCGCCCTATTTATTTTTGCCCTGTCCATCAGAGCCCCTCCTTTTCCAGGGTGGCCCGCTCGCGCACGAGCAGGTAAATACCCAAATAGATAAGGAATGCAAAGAAAATCAAGAGGAGCACCGATGCGGCCGCACCAAAGCTGTACTTGTTGAAAAGCCATACATTCCGCCAGAGGTAAAAGGCAATGGTTTCCGTAGCCGTGCCCGGGCCTCCGAAGGTGAGGAGCACGGCCTGGTCAAAGAGCTTGAGCGCCTCCATGGTACGAATAATGACGGCAATCATGATGGCCGGTTTCAGCAGGGGGAGTTGTATTCTCCAGAAGATCTGCAGGCGGCTCGCACCCATGATCCGTGCCGCATTCATGAGCTGCTGGGGAAGGGCCGAAAAACCGGACAGAAAGATCAGAAAGGTCAGGGAGGTCCACTGCCATACATCCGCCAGTATGACCGCCCACTGGGCGGCTAACGGGTAGGAAAGCCAGCGGATTCGCGGGTTCAGCCCCAGAAACTCCATTAAAGGCCTCAGTATCTGGTTGAGGGGACCGGAATCCACGTATATCATGGAAAAGTTGTAGCCCACCACCACCGGAACCACCATCATGGGAATAAGAAATATTGTGATAAAAAACTTGCGCCCCCAAAACTCCCTGTACAGGAACATGGCCATGATGAAACCGATGATCAGTTCCATGCTCACCGCCACACCCGCAAAATAAAAGGTCCTGCCAATGGCGGCCCAGAAGTCCTCCTTTCCAAGCACTGCCTTGAAGTTGTACAGTCCCGTGAAATAGGCCTTTTCAAATGGCCAGGAAGCCCGCCACTTGAGGAAGGCGATATAAATGGTCATGATAAAGGGGATTGCCAGGAGGAAGATGAAGGTAACCTCCACCATGATAAAGGGGATCAGCCGGAAGACGCGCTCCTGGGAGAGCCAGGCCGTGATTCGGCTCGGCAGGCCGTCTGAAGAAGGTCCCCCTCCCCGGGGCGGAACGCCCTTGGATGTCAACGCAAGTTCGTCTGCCACAATATTGCTCCGAATGTCAAAATGAATGTTAAAGGCGCGCCCCTGCGCCTGTCCCAGGGGCGCGCCCTAGTGGTTATGGTTAGATATGCCTACCTGTTACTTGATGCTGTTCCAGTTATCGATATAGGCGCCCATCTCAACTCCATTGCGCCAGGCCTTGATCTGCTCGTCACGACCGATGTCTTCGGTAACCTCGTTCCAGCCCTTTTCGATCCGCTTGGCACACTCTTCCGCAGAGATGTTGCCCTGCATCATGAGGGTCAGGTTCTTGTCCAGCACGTTGTTGTACTCGAAGTTGCCCTGGATGGCCAGGAGCGAGATCGCGTACATGGCATTGTGCAGGGTGGTCTCGAGAAACTGCTTACCGAATTTTTCAATGACTGCCGGGCTCGTGAGGTTGGAGGCGCGGACCGGATCCCAGAAGCCCTTGGGATCGGCAATGAGTTCCTCACCCTTGGTGGGCCCGTTCAGCCACTGGATGTAATAGTAGGCCAGTTCCGGGTGCTTGCCATAGCCGGCCACATAGTAACCCGTACCTGCGGCATTAGGTGAGCGTCGCACCAGGACACCGTTTCTCATCTGTCCGGGCACAAGACAGGTCCACTGTTTCCCCTTGATCACGGATTTGGGGTTCTTGTTGGCATAACCCACAACCGAGGGAAAGGACATGAAGGAGAAGGCCTGGCCACTTCCCCAGAAGGGATAGAGCTGTCAGGCATGTACTTGACAATGGATGAGAACTGCTTGATCGCCTCGATACCTTCCGGTGAGTTGATCCTGGGGTTCATGTCCTTGTCAAAGTACAGGCTGGCAAAATAGGCGGGAAAGTGCCGGTAGGCAAAGTTCATGGCCCGGTAGGCGGTGGCGCCGTACATGGGCTTGTCAAACTTGATGCCCCAGCGGGTCTCGCCCTTCTTGGTATGAAAGTATGCCGCCATCTGTTCCCACTCGTCAAAGGTCTCGGGACAGTCGCATACCTGACCAAATTTTTTCTGGTAATCTGCAGCTGCGGCATCCATGATGTCCTTGCGAAGGACCAGGGCCAGGTGGTCACCGTCCAGTTCCAGGTGATAGTGCTTGCCGTTAAAATACTGCATGGCCCGGAAGGATGGTGAGTAGGTTGAAAGGTCGGGCGCGATGTTTTTCTCCCATTTGTCAAAAGGCAGGATGACGCCCGCGCCGGCTGCATCCGGGATCATCTCCGTGAAGTGCATGAACACGTCCCACTGACCTGTCTTGGCCACGGCCTCGGCCATGATCTTGGAGGGGATATCCGTGTATCCATACACCGTCGCGTTGATCTTGACCCCGGTGAGCTCTTCCCACTCTTTATCGTACTTGGGGTGAGCTTTCCTGAAGAGGGAGATCTGCAGCGCATTGAGTTGAGGGTTTTTCAGGTTGTGTTTTTTGATGTAAGCCTTTGCCGCGTTTACACATCGCTCTTCGACGGTCGCACCGGGTGCCAGGCCGAAGGCAGCGCCAGCCAGAGACAGAGAACCGACCAGTACCAGTAAAACCAACAATAACCGTTTCATCAAAAATCCTCCTTTCATAAAGCGTTAACGGATGAACCTGCTACCATGCCAAAAGAAACTTTGGCCGCCACAAACAAGCCGCTCCCGGGAACATCCCGTGATCGGCATAAAACCTCCATTTGTTCTTCCTTCAACGCACATGATGTGCTGCAGATCTGAATACCATTCATTTATTACGCTAAATGAATGGGGTTGTAAATCCAAAAGAAGCCGTTAGAATCCGGCGTTCTCTTTGCCCTTGAGTTTCAGCATTTCACGGGTTTCCCGGGGTGTGTTGGGTTCATGGTCGAGCAGCCTGATGATCTGGACCATTTTCTCCACCATCTCCGCGTTGTTCTTTGCCAACCTCCCCTTGCCCAAATAGAGATTGTCTTCCATGCCGACCCTTGCATGGCCTCCCATGATCACCCCTGTGGTGCACAAATTATATTCAAAACGTCCCGCAGCCAGTGTGGACCAGATGTAGTCTTTTCCAAAAAGGATGTCTGCCGTGTTTTTCATATGCACCAGATTTGCCACAGAGGGCTGGATAGCTCCCATGATCCCGAAAATGAGCTGCAGCCAGAAGGGTGGTTTGATCACCCCCTTGTCTGCCCAGTAGGCCGTGTTGTAAAGGTGGCCCACGTCGTAGCATTCCATCTCCGGTTTGGTGCCGTTATCCTCCATAATCTTGAAGATCCGTTCCTGATCATAGAAGGTGTTTTTGAAGATATTGTCTTTGGATCTTTCCAGATAGTCCTCTTCCCAGTCAAACTTGTATTCCGTGAGCTTGTCCATAACGGGGAAGAGACCGAAATTGAAGGAGCCCATATTGATGGACGCCAGTTCGGGCCTGAACTTTTTGACCCCTACCATGCGCTCCTCAGGGGTCATGGTGGGAGCCCCGCCCGTCGTGATATTGATCACCACATCACTCTTGCTTTGGACCTCCTGGCAGACCTCCTTGAACAGATCCAGGTTCATGGTCGGCTCACCTGTTTGGGGATCGCGCACATGCACATGCATGGAACTGGCCCCGGCTTCCGCCGCACCGAGGCAGTTCTCGATAATCTGTTCGGGGGTGATGGGAAGATAGGGACTCTGGCTTGGGACATTAATGGATCCGGTCACCGCACAACTGACAATCACTTTATTGCTCATTTTCCGCTCTCTTTTCTATACGTTCATTTACAAAAAACCGTTCTCCACTTTATTCTAAAATAATGACAACCATTCCAACCACCGGTCTCAATTTACGATAACCTGGATTGGACATCTCTTGTGATATGTGATATCACCTGAAAATCAAAAAAACAAGATAAAAATCATGTTTTATTTTACCCGCAAAGGTTAACGAACGGTTGTTAACATATCCCCCATTCCCAATCAAGGGGAAAACTCTCAGAGAGTGGCCTGTTCGCGGTTTTTTGGTTGCTTTTTGTACCGACTAAAAACAGGAACCCCTGTTGCTTGACAGGTCGGACATCGAGGTATATCGTTACCAGCATTTTTTAGTAAAGGAGACAGGACAGAATGCAAGATACTCGGAATATCATCCAGGAAGCGCGCAAGCAGGGACAGGACAGCCTTTCCGAATACCATAGTAAACAGATTTTGACCCACTACGGCATTCCCACTGTGCAGGAGGCCCTGGTAAGGGACCTGGACGCCGCCAGGGAAGCTGCCGAGAAGATCGGATATCCTGTGGTGCTCAAGGTCTGTTCTCCCGAGGTCACCCACAAGACCGAAAAAGGACTGATTGTGGTACAGGCCATGGTCAAAGGCCCACGGGAACTGGTTGCAGGCATGGTTCGAGACGCCCAGTTCGGGCCCTGTGTGATGCTCGGCCTGGGAGGCATTTTCACAGAAACGCTGAATGATGTGTCTTTCCGGGTGGCCCCCATCGAGAAACGGGATGTTTTGGAGATGGTGGAGGAACTGAGGGGGAAAAAGATCCTGGAGGCCATCCGGGGAATGGATGCCGTATCCATGGATGTCCTGGTGCAGACCCTTGTTGCCCTGGGAAAGATCGGCCTCGAGCATCCCCATATTCGGGAAATAGATATCAATCCCCTCATTGTTCAGGGAAGCCAGCCCGTGGCCGTGGATGCTCTGGTCGTGCTTGGCGAACCGCCCGAGGAGCAGCCCGAGACCACATTCCAGCCACAGCAGTTGGAGACCTTTTTTTCCCCTGAAAGCGTCGTGGTAATCGGAGCGTCTTCAGCCGAAGGTAAACCCGGCAATGATGTGATTCGAAACATGATGGACAACGGCTACAAAGGAGACATCCACCTGGTCAACCCCAAGGGAGGAGAAATTCTGGGCATTCAGGTGAAACCATCCATAGATGATCTCCCCCCAGGGATTGAGCTGGCCATTATCATTCTCCCGGCCAAGCTGAATCCCCAGACGATTCGGGACTGTGCGGCAAAAGGGGTCAAGGCCGTGGTGCTCGCTGCCGGCGGATTTGCAGAGGTGGACGAAGAGGGGGAATCCCTGCAGGAAGATCTTAAAAGGGCCATCAAAGAAACCGGGGTGCGCGTGATCGGCCCGAACACCTCCGGCCATACATCCACTCCCCACAACTTCACTTCAAGTTTTTTCCCCCTGGGAAAAATCCCCCGGGGGAACATCTCCTACATTGCCCAGACCGGGAATTTTGCCACCCATACCATGCGCTACATTGCCACGGCGGAGCATTTTGGGGTGGCACGTGTAGTGGGGATGGGCAACAAGGTGGATGTGGAAGAGTGCGAGGTCCTGCAATATTGTGCAGATGACCCGGAGACCAAGGCCATATTCATGTATCTGGAAAGCTTCAAGAATCCCCGCCGGTTCCTGGAGGTCGCCCGCGAGGTGACCAAGGTCAAACCCGTTATTCTCCTCAAGGGAGGAAGGACCAGTACAGGTGCCAAGGCCGCAGTCGCCCATACCGCAGCCCTGGCATCGGACCACAGGATTACAGAGGGAGCTTTGAAGCAGGCGGGGATTGTCCCCATCTATCACTACTCCCACCTTTTTATGGCGGCCAAGGTTCTCTCTTCCATGCCCCTGCCCAAGGGAAACCGGGTAAGTATGCTGGGGCCGTCCGGAGCCATGCTTGTGGTCCTGAGCGATTTCTGCAAACAGTCCGGGCTGGACGTACCCAAACTTGAGGAGTCATCAAGAGAAAGGTTGCAGGAAATCAGCCCCCCCTTCCTGCGAATGCGGAATCCTGTGGATATCTGGGGCTCCGCCACCGTGCACAGTGTGGAATTCGGCTACCGTGAGGGCATGGAAGCCGTGCTTAAGGATCCCAACATCGATGCGGTAGTCCCTATCCTGCTGTTGACCGACCGAAGCGGTATTCCTTCCTATGACTTCATTGTGGACCTGGCGGAACGCTACCCTGAAAAGCCCATTCTCGTGACCTTCAGCGGTGAAATCAAGCACTATGAAAATGCCAAGGCCTTTCTGGAGCCCAGGGGGGTGCCGACCTTCCCTCTGATAGAAGAGCCCTTTGAGGTGCTCAGTATTCTGGCACAGTGCAGGAAGGCCATGGAGAGGGAGTAACGTAAAACGGAGGAACGGGGGGACGGAGGAACGGGGGGACGGGGAAAGCGGAAGGCGGAAGGCACACGGGATGTTATAAAGCAATTCGTTTCTCTTATCTATAGACCTTGCGCCTTAAGCCTTGCACCTTGAGCCTTTTACTTTTGTACGCCGCCCTTCGACTTGGCTCAGGGCCT
>JAFDIX010000096.1 GCA_019307805.1 Deltaproteobacteria bacterium
CGGAGGACAGAGGACGGAGAACAGAGGACGGAGGACAGAGGGCAGAGGACGGAGGGCAGAGGACGGAGGACAGAGGACGGAGGACGGAGGACAGAGGACGGAGGACGGAGGGCAGAGGACGGAGGGCAGAGGACAGAGGACGGAGGACAGAGGACGGAGGACAGAGGGCAGAGGACGGAGGACAGAGGGCAGAGGACGGAGGACAGAGGGCAGAGGACAGAGGACGGATGGCATAGCGCATAGCGATCTGGGGTGCAGGATTCAAGGGATAAAGAAAAATCGGAATACTGAAGGGAAAGGGGTCTTGAAGGAAGATGCGGATTATTGATGTGCATATTCATGTGGGACACAGGTTCGAGTGGACGGAGACGGCCATGGAGAAATGGGCGAACAGTGGTCCCTATGTTCCCCATATCTTTGACGCCGAGGAAAGACAGGTGCCCGGGAAGTACGGGGATGTGATCAAGAAGGAGGGCGTGGTCGGAGGCATTTTGCTCCCCGAGTACTCTCCCCAGACCGCCGGCGTAATGCCCTTTATTTTGCTCCCCGAGTATTCTCCCCAGACCGCCGGTGTAATGCCCTTTGAGCGGGCCCGGGAGATCCATGAGGCCCATCCGGAACTGATCCCCTTTGCAAACCTGAACCCCAATGTCCATGATGATCCCGTTGCCGTCTTTGAAGCACAGCTCGGCCAGGGCGCCAGAGGCTTGAAGATCCATGCGATTCACGGCTTTTTCTTTGCCAATGACGAGCGGCTCTATCCTGTGTACGAGAAAGGGACGACCCTCTTCCGGGGGGCCAAGATGCGATATGCCGACCCCTATACCTTTGACGATGTGATCAATGATTTCCCGGATATGACCGTGGTGCTGTGTCACGGCGGGAGGGGATTCTGGTATCACATTGCCGAGTTTATGGCCAAACATTTTACAAATGTCTATATTGATATTTCGGGGCTTCCGCCAAAGAATCTCCTCACCTATTTCCCTTCCATGAAGAAGTTCTGCCACAAGTTTCTCTTTGGCACGGATTTTCCCGGCGTTCCGGGTATCAGAAAAAACTACGACGCCCTCAAGGGGCTCATTCAGGACGATGCGGCCCTGGAGCAGATATGCTATAAGAACGCCTGCGACCTTTTCGGGTTCTGGTAGGGGTGGAAGGAGGAAGATGAGCTTTTTTTCTGTGTTCAGCTTCATGACACTGGCACACGTGCTGATTACAATCGGCGTGTCCGTCCGTATCATCAAGGTGCGGCTGCCAGTGGCCACGTCATTGGCCTGGCTGGTGCTGGTCTTCTTCCTGCCCGTGGTGGGATCGGTCTTGTATCTGGTTTTGGGCGAGAAGCGGCTTGGCCGAAAAATTACGGCTCGTGCCGAAGCCATCAGGGGGCGTTACGACGGATGGCTGCAGGATATGCCGCCGGATATTCGCTCCAACCGTACAAGCCTGAGCCCGGGCGCCCGGTCCCTCAGCCGCCTGGCCGAAACTACCACCCACATTCCGGCAATGTCCGGCAACCGGCTCTTACTGCTCGATGCCGCCGAACCGATTCTCCGCTCCATTATCAGCGACATTGACAGCGCCTCCAGGTTCTGTCATCTGGAGTTTTATATCTGGACAGAAGGCGGTATGGCGGACCAGGTCGGCGAAGCCCTCATCAGGGCGGCCGGTCGCGGCGTGGCCTGCCGGGTGCTGCTTGATGCCATGGGGAGCGCCGGATTCCTGAAGGGCCGCATGCCGGAGCGACTCAAGGCCGGGGGCGTTGAAGTGGCCTTTGCCCTTCCTGTGAGCCTCTTGAGTGTGTTCAAAGTGCGGCCCGATCTTCGGCTCCACCGGAAAATCGCGGTCATGGATGACAAGATCGGCTACACCGGCAGTTTCAACCTGATAGATCCCCGATATTTCAAGCAGGAGGCCGGTGTTGGGCAATGGGTCGATGCCATGGTGCGCATTGAGGGACCGGGTGTCCTTGCTCTGAACTCCCTGTTCAGGTGGGACTGGGAAGTGGAGACCGGCCGTGATCTGAACACATTGTCTGAAGGGGGATATGCATCCGCCAACCCGGCAGCAGGCAGCGTTGACGTGCAGGTGATCCCCTCAGGCCCGGGGAAACCCGGCAATCCTATTTATCAATTGCTGCTCCTGTCCATCTATTCCGCCCAGCGTGAAATCGTTATGACCACCCCCTATTTCGTCCCTGACGAGGCGGTCAGCACCGCCCTTCTGACTGCCGCAGAGCGGGGGGTCCAGGTCACGGTCGTTATGCCTGAGCGCAACGATTCCCGTCTGGTGCACTATACCTGCCGTTCCTATTTCGATGATATGCTGGCCGCGGGAGTCCGTATTTTCGCTTTTAAAGGCGGACTGCTGCACACCAAAAGCGTCGTGGTTGACCGGGAAGTCGCCTTGTTCGGATCGGTCAATCTGGATGTCCGCAGTTTCTGGCTGGATTTCGAGGTGACCCTTGGCGTGTATGACCCGGATTTCGCGAAACAGTTGCTGGCACTGCAGAATATCTATATCAACGATTCGACACCCGTGGATGCGGAGACCTGGCGGGGGCGGTCCGGAAGGGAGCGTTTTTTGGTAAACCTGGCTCGGCTCACCAGCCCACTTCTTTAGGACAGCCGCCTTCGCTAAAGCTTCGGCGCCCAGGGAGGATGGGCGGGGAGTTTTTATTTTTTGCTTAGTTTTTGCTGCAGGAGGTCGCCGAGGGTGCCAAAGGATCCGGATGATTTCCCGGAGCTTCCTGCCATATGTTTTTTGTAATCATCGGTCTCCCGGGAGCCCTCTTCATCGGATATCATCAACAGGGAGACACGTCTCGCCTCTTCATCAATTTTTCCTATCTTCACTTCGATGGTCTGGCCCTGTTCCAGGACTTCTCCGGGATGCTTAATCCTTTTGGATTTTCCGAGTTCTGAGATATGCATAAGTCCGTCTATGCCGGGTTCGAGGGTCACGAAGGCACCAAACTGGGCAAGGCGGGCGACCTTGCCTTTGTGGGTGGAGCCTTCCGAATATCTCTGGGACATCGTGATCCAGGGATCGGGCTGAATCTCTTTGAGGCTGAAGGAGAATTTGTCATTTTCCCAGTCCAGTTTCATGATGGCCACCTCGACCTTTTGCCCAATGGAAAGGACACTTTCAGTGTCCTCCACGCGTCCCCATGAGATCTCGGAGATGGGGATCAATCCTTCGATGCCCCCGATATCCACAAAGGCCCCAAATTTTTTGACAGAGGTGATATCGCCCTGGACGGTCATCCCTTCTTCCAGGGATCCCCGCAGGGCTTCCTTTTGGATTTGCCGCTCCTCTTCCAGAATGACCCTGTGGGAAACAATGATGTTGCGACCATTTTCACTATACTCGATTATTTTGAAGATCATCTTCTGGCCGATAAAGGGCTCGGCGTCTTCGATCCTGTGGGGACCCATCTGGGAAAAGGGGCAAAAAGCACGAATATTTCCGGCGATCTTGACTTCAAATCCCCCCTTGACCTCTTTTTCAATAAGGCCTTCAACGGGGATTCTATTCTCGTAGACATCTTCCAGGTGGGCCTTGGCAGCGGCATTGCCACTGATCAGGGTGGTAAAGAGCTTTTCATTGTTTCGGGAAGACAGAAAATAGGCCTCTATGGTGTCCCCCTCTTTGACGGTGGCATTGCCTTCATCATCAATGAATTCTTCTGCGGCGATGGCACCTTCCGATTTGCCGCCCAGATCGATAAACACCCATTCCTTTGTAGTGGTGATGACCGCGGCCTTGATTTTTTCACCAGGATTGAAAAAGACCGGCTCCACAAAACTCTTGTTAAACAATTCTTCAAAGCTTTCTTCGTCTTCAGTTCCCACTGAAAGATCCTTGTTCTTTTCGTCCATGTTCATCCCTTGAAATGCCTGAAATTATAAGTGATCTAAAGTGATCTAACGTTGATGTGCGTGCCTCCGGCACGATGGTATTTTTAAATAGTGTGCCCTGAAACCGCTTCCCTTGCACTTTAGGCTTTTTAACGCGCTTTCGTCAATCGAACTTTCAGAAAACAATCCCCCTTACAGGGGGCTCAATCAAGGCCCCTCTTTCAATGAAGGTCTTATATCATAAACCGGGCGGTTTTTCCTTCATGGAAAGCGAGATTCGTCGTCTTTTCAGGTCCACGTCAAGGACAGTGACCTCGACGCGCTGCTGAACCTTTACAACCTGGTGGGGGTCTTTCACAAAACGATCTGCCAGCTGGCTGATGTGCACAAGCCCGTCCTGGTGCACCCCGATATCCACAAAGGCCCCGAAGGCAGTGACATTGGTGACCACTCCGGGAAGCTTCATTCCGGGCTGGACGTCTTCTATCTTTTCCACTCCATCGGCAAAGGCGAAGGCCTCGAACCGCCTGCGGGGATCACGACCCGGTTTGCTCAGTTCGGAGAGGATGTCGGTCAGGGTGGGCATGCCCACATTTTCCGAAACATATCGCGACAGGTCGATTTTTCGGCGGAGGTCTTCATCCCGCATGAGATCCTCTACCGAACAGTCCTGGTCCCCGGCCATGGCCTTAACAATAGAGTATGACTCGGGGTGCACGGCACTTCCGTCCAGGGGGTTTCCCCCGCCTCTTATCCGGAGAAAGCCGGCCCCCTGTTCAAAGGCCTTGGGACCCAGCCTGGGAACCTTCTTTAATTCCTTCCGGGAGGTGAGTGGACCGTTTTCGTTTCGGAAGGCAATAATGTTTTTTGCAAGCTGAGGGCCGAGACCCGAGACATATGCCAGGAGCTGCTCGCTTGCGGTGTTCACCTCGACTCCCACGGCATTGACGCAACTCATGACCACGTCATCGAGGCTGCCCTTAAGGGCGTTCTGGTCGACGTCATGCTGGTATTGTCCCACACCGATGGATTTTGGATCTATTTTGACCAGCTCCGCCAGGGGATCCATAAGCCTCCTGCCTATGGAAACGGCACCCCGATAGCTCACATCCAGGTCCGGGAACTCTTCCCGTGCGACTTTTGACGCGGAATAGACCGAGGCCCCGCTCTCGTTGACCAGGAGCACCGAAATATGGGCCCCCAGGCCAAGGCCCCGTACGAGGGCTTCTGTCTCCCTGCCCGCTGTGCCGTTTCCAACGGCCACGGCTTCGATCTCGAAACGGTCCACAATCTCCCTGACAGTGGATTCGGCCTGGGTTCTGGCCCCTTCGGACTTGAAGGGGTAGATGGTGTCCTTGTGGAGCAACTGGCCCTGGGGGTCGAGACAGGTCATCTTGCATCCGGTACGAATTCCCGGGTCAATGGCCAGGACGGTTTTCTGCCCCAGGGGCGGGGCCAGTAGCAATTCCCTCAGGTTATCGGAAAAGACCCTGATGGCCTCTGAATCTGCCCGTTTTTTTGTTTCCAAACGGATCTCGGTCTCCATGGAAAGGGAAAGGAGCCGCTTGAAGGCATCCTGGACTGCCAGCCGGACCTGTTGGGAGGCCTCGCCCTCCCCCTTCACAAACAAACGCTCAAGCACGGAAAGAACTTCCCCCTGGGGAGGCTCTATCCTAAAGGTAAGAAACCCTTCATTCTCACCGCGTCGCAGGGCCAGAACCCTGTGAGAAGGTGCGGTGTCCACGGGTTCCTGCCAGTCAAAGTAGTCTCGATACTTTGCGCCTTCTTCCTCCTTGCCGGGAACGACAATGGCATGGAAAACCCCCTTTCTCCTGTACAGTGCCCGAATTTTTTCTCGCGCATCTCCGTCCTCATTGACCCATTCGGCAATGATATCCCGGGCACCGCCCAGGGCATCATCCTCTGATTCAACCCCCTTTTCAGGATCCACAAAGGATTGTGCCTCTGCGAGGGGGATTGTCTCCGCGTCCTGATCAAAGATGAGCCGGGCCAGTGGTTCAAGTCCCTTTTCCCGGGCAATGGTGGCGCGGGTGCGTCGTTTGGGGCGGAAGGGGAGATAGATATCCTCAAGCAGGGTCAGGGCTTCTGCACCCAGGATCTTCGCCTCGAGTTCCTCGGTGAGCAGTTCCCTTTCATTCAAGGATTTCAGGATACTCTCCCGTCGATCGTCCAAAACCCGGAGCTGGGCGAGGCGATCCCGAATGGCGGTGATGGCCACCTCGTCCAGGGTGCCGGTCCTTTCCTTTCTGTACCGGGCGATAAATGGAACCGTGGCCCCTTCCTCAATCAGGGCGGACGTGGCCACCACCTGATGCTTTTTCAGGTTGAGCTCCTCGGCTATCTTCTGGATGTGCTTTTCGTTCATGATTCCTCGGGGAAAGGCCTATTATTTTTACATTGAGAATCTGGTCCTCTGGGCCAAGTCAGAGATAGATGGCTCTGCCTTGCAGTTTTGTGTCTAAAATGACAAATTCCAAGCACCAAATCACAAATAAATCACAAATTTCAAACCGGTTCAAAGCGATTGTAATTTTGTTTGGGATTTTGAATTTCGGTCATTGCTATTTGTTTGTTTTTTGGGATTTGTTATTTGAAATTTCAATAAAGCAATAAACTTTCAACAAAGCAAATTCCCTCTGGGACAGGCCTTTACTTCTGTCTTCACCGGACAGGAAAATATCAGCCCGTGGAATTGAGGGCATACATTAACTGGAGGAATTGGGCAAGGATTTTTTGGGGGATCCCTATTTCGCGGCCGGTTCACCAAGTTCCCGTGCAGGACGGCCCGCTTTGAGATTGGCCTCGATCCGTTCCAGCGGACAGCCTTTGGTCTCGGGCACCCAGTACCGGCAGAAGAACCACCCGGCAATAGTAATAAAAATTAGTTTTAATCGCAAATTTCTGATATTGTTTTAATCGTGAACCGAATCTTACAAAATGAAAAGAAGGGACTACCATGCTGACAGCAAAAGACATCATGACGAAAGATCCTATCACCGTTTCTCCTGATGCCGAGATAACCCATGCAGCAAAGCTTCTTATTGAAGAAAGCGTTAACGGCCTCCCCGTTGTGGACAGGGAGGGAAAGCTGGTGGGGATCATCTGCCAAATCGATTTGATCGCACAGCAAAAAAGGCTTCCTATCCCTTCCATTTTTACTCTCCTGGATGGTTTTATTCCCTTGTCCTCCACAAAGCATTTTGAAAAGGCAGTTCAGAAGATTTCGGCCACTACTGTTGCAGATGCCATGACTTCAGACCCGGTTGCCGTCACGACTGACACGGGCATTGACGAATTGGCCGGTCTTATCGTGGATAAGAAGTTTCACACCCTTCCGGTGGTTGAGGCAGGGAATCTTGTGGGGGTGGTAGGAAAGGAAGATATACTTAGAACCCTCGTGGCCGAACCGGAGTGATGGGGCTCCATAATTTAGGTGATTCAATTTTCATTTTGCACTTGCATATCCCGTTGATTCGATATATATAACTCTACAGCGACTGGGTGTCAGTCGCAAAAAGGAATCCAGTGGGCCCCGTGTAACTCTGCTCTTACATCTGGTAAACCTTCCCCAGTTTTCACGGTTCTTTTGCATTCACCCCCGGCACTATTAACGGTGAGTTGCGGACAAAATATAGCGCGTTAAATACACCTTTGCCCTATCCGGGGTTGGTTGATTTTGCGATGCCCACGGGGGGTAAGATGACCATCTGATTCCAGTGTGAGTATTTTTTAAGAAGACATTTCAAAGGAGTGATTATGGAAGAAGGAAAAATAAAAAGATTAGAAGAAAAATTGCGTCGAATGATCGCACTTCAAAGCCAGGCTCAAGAGGAAGACCGACAGACAAAGAGCCCCCTTCCCCCCGGTACCCGGGCCATTCGCCGTCGAAAGGGCGTCCCTGATAAGCATATCGTGTAAGGCCCTGTCGGGAATTCAAAGGGCAGGAAAGTTTCAAAAAGGGACAGTCTCGATACCATGCCTTAGATACCAGGTGTTTCACATGAAAAGTGGAACACAAAAAATCCGATAAAAATAAATAGTCGAAGGAAAAGGGCCAGGAAAGAAGAATCAGACATTTTCGGGTCGAATGCTTCTCCTGGCTCCCAGTCGGTTGGTCAAATAAACCCCGCACAATACCAGCAAGCCTCCGCCAATCTGCAGGGTGGTGAGGGTTTCCCCCAGCATTGCCCAGGCCCCGAGAGCCGTCACCACGGGTATGCCGTTGATAAAGACCGCCGCTCGTGAGGCCTGTATCCTGGTCAGGGCGTGATTGTAGCAGAGAAACCCTCCAAATGTGGCAAAAAGGACCAAAAAGGCGAGGGCCAGGAGGGAACGACTGCTGATGGCGGACCACTGCATCCCCGGCATTTCCAGGAAAAATGCAGGCAGGAACAGGATTGTTCCGTATATGAACTGCATCACCGTGATTTCCAGGGCCGATATCTCCCGGCCCAGATGTCTGACACAGACCATGTAGAGGGCTGCGGAGATAACCGCGCCAAAGATGAGAACATTACCCAACAGCCTCCCACCAAGTGTCCATGTCACCTGGGGATCCCCTGTGACCAGGATGAGGATTCCGAGCAGCGAAAGACCTATTCCCAGAAAACTGCCAGGGCCCGTGCGCTCCCCCAGAAAAAGGAAGGCAGTCAGCAGTACCGCAACAGGGACCGTGGCAATAATCAGGGCGGCCATGGGCGCAGTGGTGTGCTGAAGGCCGAGGGTTTCAAAAGTAAAATAGAGTCCCGGTTGAAACAGGGCCGTCAGGAATAATTTTGCATGGTCCTTCCTGTTCAACCTGGGGAGCCCCCGACGCAATATCAGGGCCGTGAGGATGCAGGAGGCCAGGCAAAAACGGGCGAAGATCAGGGTGAAGGTGGTAAAACTTTCCAGGGCCACCTTTGTTGCCACAAATGAGAGTCCCCAGAAAAAGACTGCAGCAATCAGGGCTGTATAGGCGCCGGCGCCCCCTTGGGTTTTCAATTCGTTATCCACTGAAATGGCTCTCTCCTTTAAGTTGATCAATGGCCGGTGAATAGTAACCAGTATTGCAGGAGGATTCAAGGGG
>JAFDIX010000619.1 GCA_019307805.1 Deltaproteobacteria bacterium
AACTGGGAGCGATGGCTGGGCTGGCCAGGGAGCTGGGGATCCTGAGCATCAAGTTCAATGAACGACTCATAGAGGGGAGAGGACGTAAGTTTCGAAAGGAACTCGGTTTGAACACCCGGGAGATCAAACAGACCGTAGAGGACCTCCAGAAGATCAGGGAAGAATACCCCTTTGTATCCGGCACCCTTCTGGAGATGGAGGACATTTTTGAGGGCATTCGGGGGGCACCGCCCGGAAATCTGGAAGAGACGGACCCTGCGGACCTCTATCTTTCGGGCTGCGGGGCCCTGACCACCGAGTGTTCCATCAGGCCTGACGGATGGGCCGTACCCTGTGATCGCCTTCCGGAACTCACGGCCGCCAGGATTCTTGAGACCCCGTTGGATATTATCTGGCGTGAGGCACCCCTGTTTCAGGAATTCAGAAAACGATTCACCACACCCATCACGGATTTTTCCACCTGCAGAGAATGCGGGTACGCCCCCCGTTGCACCGGTGGCTGTCCTGCATCTTCCTACAACTATTACGGGACGACCATGGCGAGAGACCCCCAGTGCTGTTACAAACTCTTTGAAGAGGAATTTTCACGTGGCTCAGGCTGAAAACCATGAATACGCCCTCTCCTCCCTGTACCTTTACCTGACAGGAGGGTGCAATCTCCACTGCGCTCACTGCTGGCTGGACCCGGACTTTCTGCCCCAGGGAGAAAAAGTAACCGATGGTCTCACGACCGACGATGTCAGAAAAGCCATTAATGAGGCCAAGCCTCTGGGCCTGTCCAACATCAAACTCACTGGAGGAGAACCCTTCCTGAACAATGACATCTTCAAGATACTTGAACTCATCACTGCCCAGGAATTGTCCATCACCATTGAGACCAACGGCACGCTCATCGACAGGGAAACGGCCGCATTTCTCCGGGAAAAGGAGATTATTGACATCAGTGTAAGCATAGACAGCCCAAGGGCCTCTTTTCACGATTCTTTCAGGGGGGTCAAGGGGGCCCTTGATGATGCCCTGGCAGGTGTAGAGCACATGGCAGCCCAGGGAATCAATGCCCAGCTTATCATGAGCCTGGTTTCGGAGAATGCCGGAGATATCGAGCCCCTCATGGAATTGGCTCAAAAAGTGGGGGCAGGTTCCGTCAAGATAAACCCGGTCATGCCCATTGGACGGGGCAACACTTTGAATCAGGCGGGGCGAACATTACCGGTTGAGGATCTCATTGCCCTGTCAGTCTGGACAGAGGGGGAATTGGCAGAAAAATATGGGATAAATGTCTTGTTTACCCTGCCTTCGGCCTTTAAACCCATGGATGCCTTTCTGAAACAAAAAAATGCCGAATGCCACATTCTGAACATCCTTGGCATTGTTGCCACAGGCAACATATCCATGTGCGGTATTGGAAAGGAGGTCGAGGGACTGGTCATGGGCAATATCAGGGAGGACAATCTGAGGGATATATGGCTCAACAGTCCGGTCCTTGCCACCCTGAGGGAACTTGTGCCAAAACGAATGGAAGGCATCTGTGGAAGATGCATTCTCAAGGGGCTCTGCCTCGGGTCCTGCCGGGCAGATGCCTATGTCCTGTCAGGGTCCCTTGCGACCCCCTTCTGGATCTGTCAGGAGGCCTATGACAAGGGGCTCTTCCCGAAACAGAGGATTGTCTGAAAAATGATTATTCAAGTGGGAAACATAGGGCTGCAGTTGGACATCTTGGGGAACACCAGCCTGGAGCTCGAAAGAGAGATCCGAAACACCTTTTCCGGATTCAATTCCCAGTCCGCAGCATGGGACGCATCCCTCAAGATCTTTGTCCTTCCCGAGATACACCTGGACAGCATTCTCCTGGATGAGGAAACAGCGGCGCTCAAGCACATGCTTGAAAGAATGGAAAAGCGTTTTCCCTATGCAAAATTCCCCTACGAATGGGTGACCGGGGTCCATAGGAATGGATCCAACAATGCCCGCCGGCCTAAAACCCTTCCCAGGCCCTTTATATCCAGTTCGCACATGGACCGGTTTTCCGTGGTGCCCCTGAGACAGTGCCTTCTTGCTCTGAACCATGATGATCGCCAGGCCTTCGCACTTGTTCGGGGCAGGGATATCTCCGTTTTGAACAGCGCCGTGACCATTGCGGTCCAGGCCACCCTTTGCATGCTTGCTCCTGGAAAAAAATCGGTGATCCTCCACGGGGCTTCCGTGGAAATGGGTGGGGAGGGCTATCTCTTTGTGGGGGTTTCCGGATCCGGAAAGAGTACCCTGGCAAAATGTTTCCCCAGTGAAAATGTTTTCAGCGATGAGAGTACCCTTTGTTATATGTCTCATGGCACTCCATATCTTGCCCCAACCCCTTTTATCCAGACTGAGAATGGGCATAGCAGGCCCGAACCAGCCCCTTTGGGGAGAATCTTTTTCCTGAACAAAGACAATGGGAACTCCATGACAGATCTATCCCCCGGCGCTGCCATGGCCAGGATCCTCCACAACCATATCCATTTATTCAGTTTTTTTAGAAATGAAGAGGCGGTCGGCGCCTTCCACATGGTGGACGGCATGGTTCGAAGCGCACCCGCCTCTATTCTCAACTTTACCCGGACCTTTGATCCACTACCTTTTTTTGAGGAGACGGCCTATGAAAAACAAAAAACCCTATGAACCTCCACAGATCGTTGACCTTGAGGTGGACTTTACCCAGGCCCTGGGACAGACCCTGTGCTCAAACGGCACCAGTGCCAGCGGCCCCTGCGGCACGGGCAGCAGTCCGGTTCTCCAGTGTACTGGAGGGACCTCCTACGCCGCCGGATGCACCGTCGGAAGCACTTTTGGTGGGGCCTGTGCCCTCGGGAACAGATTTGCCGGTCTCTGTTCCAGGGGCAGACGGGCAACCGGCGGTT
>JAFDIX010000620.1 GCA_019307805.1 Deltaproteobacteria bacterium
GCTCACCCCCGGATATGCGGGCCCCTCGTTCACCAATGGGAGTGTCCATCCCTTTGGGCAAATGGGAGACGAATTCCCAGGCGCCGGCGGCACGGATGGCCTCCTCCACCCGGGAACGGCTGATGGAGGTGTCTCCCAGCACCACGTTATTGTAGATGGTGTCATGGAAGAGAAACATTTCCTGGGGCACATATCCCACCATTTTCCGCCATGCAATCAGGTCAATTTCACACAGGGGAACACCATCAATGAGAATGCGTCCCTGCCCGGGATGCCAGAGCCCTATCATCAGATCCGCAATGGTGGTTTTTCCTGCGCCCGATGAACCCGAGATTCCCACAAAACTGCCCGAGGGAATCACGAGAGAGACATCTTTGAGAATAGCCGCTTGGCCATGGCTGAAGGAAACATTTTCAAAACGTATCTCATTTTGAAACTCAGGGATGCGATTGCCGTTGGTATTTGCCTCCGCCTCCTGATCCGCACGCTCGATGCTCTCCATGAGAGACCAGAAAAAACTCTCGACCGTCACCATTTTCTGGTAACGATACTGTACTTCATTAAATCGGGTCACCATGCGGAAAAAGATAAAAGCCAGGACGAGAATAGCCGAAAAGGGCGCATCGCCGAAATGAACCAGGACAAAAAGGCCTGCTGCAAGAAAAAATGCCGTCACCGGTTCCTGAACAGCCCTCATGGTCTCGTTGGCAAAGACCTGGCTTCTCTGGGCCCGGTTCATCTCCATGGTTTCGGCCTCCAGCAACGGCAGGAGATGTCCTTCCCCTGCCATGGCCTTGATCGGTTTGATCCCCTGGAGGGCATCCGTCAATCTGGAGACCAGTGATTTGCTCAGATCTGTCTGGCTCTTGCCGGCTCGGCGGCCGATGTTCACAAGACGTCTGAGAATAAATATGATCACAAGTCCTGTGGCAAAAGCGCCAAGCGCCACCTTCCAGGATACCATTACAGCCACTGCCGTATAGACCATGAGTTGAATAACGTAGGCAATGGCGATGCTCGATTCATAATAGGCCTGCCCGGACCGCCAGGCTTCAACACCAATGGCGTTTGCAAACCGTCCCGCGGGATGCTGGATGAAATATCCCCAGCGGGCATTGAGCAACGCACTGATCAGCTTTTTCCGAAGATCCGCCACAACATGGGCCACGGTATAACCCACCTGGCGCATGGCCACCCACGAGAAAAAACCTTTCAGGGCAATTCCTGCCACCAGAATCGAGAGCAGAATCTCCAGTTTTGGTTCCAGACCGAAAAAGGATAGAACTTCGGCCACATATCTTCCCATACTGGAAGGCGCACCCCCGTCCCCCATGTTCAGCTCAAGCACAGGCAACAGAACGGCAATGCCGATGCCTTCTGTGAGTCCGGCAAATATCAGACACAGGATCATCACTAATGTCCTTTTGGGATAGGCCTTTAGAAAATAGGCCACAAGACCTGTGCTCTCCCTGTTCAACATACTCAGGCTCCAGTAAAATATCGGTTACTACGTTATGGGCTCACTCAAAAATAATTCGGCCCAGGGCGGAATTGAAGCGGGATATCTCAAATTCAGGACAATACCTTGACAACCCTTCTATCCCAGGTGTACTCCTCTTCAAGGAGCTTGCGGGCTGTCTTTCCGAGCTTGCGCATCAAGGTCCTGTTTCTTGTCAGTTCCTCAAGGGCGCACGCCCACCCTTCCGCATCTTCGGGAGGAACTAAAAGCGCGTTTTCCCTGTTTTTGAGCACCTCTCTTAAAACGGGTAGATCCGAAGCAATGATTGCTTTTCCGTACGCCATATATTCAAATATTTTTAACGGAGATGTCCAGCGCACGGTATTGCCTTTGCCCCCTTCCAACGTCAACCTGGCCTGGTAAGGAACCAGCGCAATTTGAAAATTCCGGTAATATTTACCAATATCCCCATGCTTTATATACCCGTGCAGAAAAAGATTCGAAAACACGGCGCGCTCCCTCCAGTACCGCACATCCTCATCCCTGCCGCCAACCACATGAAATTCCAGTTCAGGAAATCGGGGGGCAAGCTGCTCAATAATCTCCATCCCCCTCCCGGGATAAAGCTGCCCCACATAGCCGATCCGCAGCTTATCCTGTTCCTTGCCCGTTTCTCTTCGAAAAGAATCAGCCCCGTTCTCCGGCGGGATATCAGCTCCATCGTGCGCCACGACAACCATTCTCGGTTGCAGTGCGGAACAGGCTTCAAGATAATCCCTTTTCAGCGCGTCTGAAATCACCACAAGGCGATGAAAAGTCCTGCGTCTCATGAAAAAGATTTCGGCCAGGCGATGAACTGGGCTGGTTGGAAATACATGGGCTTCGTAAATGCATGGGATCTTCAGAAATGAGGCCAGATAGATAAGATAGATATAGCGCGAGTAGAAAAGATCCGGAGCAGGCGATCGCAACAAATGAAAAAATACGCGCAGCACGTAGATAACAGGTCCCACCACCCGCAGTTTCGGCCACACGAAAAAGTGGATGGGGAAGACACTCCTCACACCATATCTTAAAAAGGGATCTCCTTTTTTCATGGGTTCACCCTTTCTGGCATACAGTTCAACGTCGTGCCCATGAGAACTGAATGCGTCGCACATTTTCATGACGTGAACACTGTTGGCCGTTCGGGAAGGGATCTCCGAAGCCGAAAGATAGCAGATTCTCATCCTTTTTCCTCTCCCGAGGACACCATGCAGAGAAAAAGGTCCCCTTTTGCCCTATGGGACGTCTTTTTATTCCGTAAACTTGCTGATCGTTTCCACAGGCATTTCATTTTCTTTCCGGAGATGTCAAACAGAATAAGGTTTCACCGATCTCAACGGCTTGAACGTCCTTGAACCGGCCGGATATTGCCCTCAGACGATTTAGATCGCTC
>JAFDIX010000097.1 GCA_019307805.1 Deltaproteobacteria bacterium
AGCAAAACGGACGTTTGTGCATTCTTCCACAGGCGAGACTTGTCGGCGAGCTCAAGTCGAGTCGCCCGTGGGCTTCTGCGAAGGCGGATAAAAGAAACCTTGTTTCACCATTCAATGGAGGCTCCCATACCATATTAGAATTTCAAGCTATTATCAAATCCTATTTGTGGATGCCGGTATCCTGGAGTCCCTTCAGGACCTGTATCAATCAACAAGGGTGCAAACTCAGAAGTCTGCACCCTGCGATTGAACCATGGTGCCGAAGGCGAGACTCGAACTCGCACAGGCATACGCCCACTAGACCCTGAACCTAGCGCGTCTACCAGTTCCGCCACTTCGGCACACAATGGCGTTGATATTTCGATTAAAATAATTATATTAACACCCTATTCATGTCAACACCTTATTTGGCTGCCGATTCCAGGGACTGTTTATTTCCCTCCCTTGGCAAGATATCAGGAGAACCCCATTTTCCATGAATGTGATCTACGATCTGAATACTCTGGAAACCACCCTTGAGAGGCCTGTCATTACCATCGGCAACTTTGACGGTGTGCACCGGGGGCATCTCGCCCTCTTTGAAAAGGTCAAGGAGAGGGCCCATGCGCTCCATGGCCGGTCTGTATTGATGACCTTTGAGCCCCATCCCATCCGGCTCATGAAACCGGAAAAACCGATACCCCTCATCACCCCCATCCGCCAGAAACTGGAACTGATAGGTAAAGCAGGCATAGAATACATATTCTGCGTTCCCTTTACCCGGGAATTTGCAGCCATCACTGCCAAAGATTTTGTACTGGATATCCTAGTGGGGAAGATCGGTGTCAAGGAAGTTGTGGTAGGTTATGATTACACCTTTGGTCGCCAAAGGAAGGGAAATGTGGAATTCCTTGAGGAAATGGGCGATAAATGGGGTTTCAGACTCCATATTATTGGTCCCATCCATGTAGATCAAGCCCTGGTTTCCAGCACCACCATAAGGGGGCTTGTCCAGGATGGAAGGCTTTCCGAAGCCAAGGCGCTGCTGGGGAGGGACTACCAGATAAGCGGGACCGTAGTAAGGGGGCAAAACAGGGGAAGAAGGCTCCTGGGAATTCCTACGGCCAACCTGAATCTCATTGATGAGTTGATCCCCAAAAGAGGCGTCTATGCCGTCACGGTGGACATCGATGGCAAGGCCTGCAATGGCGTTACGAACATCGGTTACAACCCCACCTTCGGGGACAGTGCCCTCACCGTGGAGACCCACCTGCTGGATTTCTCAGAAGATCTCCTCGGGAAAACCATTAAAGTAAATTTCATCCAGCGGCTTCGCGACGAAGTATCCTTTGACAGCATACAAGACCTTTCCGATCAAATAAAAAGAGACATCCAACAGGCAAGAGCATTGCTGGAGGTTTATGAAGCAGAGCGGCGATAACTCCAAATCTTTCGATTGGAAACTCTGGGGGGGGCTTCTTATTAGCGCCCTTTTCATCTACCTGGCCTTTCGAAAGGTTGATTTGGCCAGGTTATGGGTGGTGACAAAATCCGTTGACCCCGTTCTCATCTTTCTGGTCATCCTCGCCACTGTTTTCCAATACGTGGTGCGGGCCTGGCGCTGGGGCCTTCTTTTAGAGCCTATTCAGCATACCCGCTTCATCAATCGACTCACCACAACCCTTATCGGTTTTGCCGCCAACTGTGTCCTGCCCGCCAGGCTCGGGGAATTTATCAGGGCCAATTATCTTGGCCATACCGAGAAGATAAGCGGAAGTTCTACTTTCGGAACCATTGTTGTAGAAAGGCTTTTTGACGGCCTTACCCTGCTCATTGTTCTTTTCATCGGACTCATGGGAACCACATTCCAGGGGGAATGGGAATCCCTGAACGATAAACTACATCGAGCCGGATTTCTGTTGCTTTTCCTCTATCTCGGTGTCATCATCTTTCTGGTTGGGTTCAAATATAAACCGCAAATATTCCTCAATCTCCTCGAAAGATTTCTTTTCTTCCTCACCGAGAATCTTCGGAAAAGGCTCCTTGAGATAGTCCGGGATTTCAGTTCGGGGCTGGTCCTCGTTAAAAGCCCATCCAAGTGGTTTCTGATTATTTTCTACTCCTTTCTGGTCTGGTTCACGCACCTGATTCAGATCCAGTGGATCGAACAGGCCCTGGGCCTCAGCCTTCCCTTTATCGCCACCTTTCTCATCATGGCCATGGCCTCCCTGGGAGTCATCATTCCCTCTGCCCCGGGATTTGTAGGCACCTTTCACCTTTCCGTCCTGTATGCCTTCCTCCTCTATGGGGTCGACCGGGAGGTGGCCCTCTCTGCCGCTATTCTGTGGCACGCCGCCCTTTTCTTGACTACGTTGTTCATAGGCCTTCTTGCCTTCATCTACGTGCAAACCGTCTTTGGCAAACCCGGTAAAACATCGAGAACCCGGCCACAGACACCGCCCGGGGGGGGAAATGAATCCGGGAGCTAGTGTTGTGTCCTACAATATATTAGAAAAGGCCTATGGGATAATTCAGGACGGTTGAATCGATGAATTGACAATATACCAAGCACCAAATTAACAAATAACAAACAATATCCAAATCACCAAGCTCCAATGATCCAAACAAAATGAAACGTTTGGGATTTGATTGATTGGTGCTTGAGATTTGTTTGAAATTTGAGTTTTGTCATTTGGGATTTAAATTTTCATTTTCGAGAAGAAATAACGAAATAAGGCCAATCCGAGTTTTGTGAATTACAAGTAGGACATAACCGGTACCTCACACCCAAACTTCCTGCGAGAAAATATCCTGGTCCAGGGACTGGCGTCCTGCAGGGTGAGGGCCTTACCTGCCGTGCGGCGGTTCCGCCTCGGGGTTGCCATGGTGTGGGATATGGTGGTACACTATTGGCACTGTTGTAGGAGGGCAACAAAATGAAAAAGATGGATCTATTCCGGCGACCATGCAGAATGAATCGAAGGGCTTTCCTGAAACTCTCAGGGGTCATGGGGCTAAGCATGGCCTCTACGGCCCTTATTCCCACGCCGGCCCAGAGCCTCAAATTCGACAGGGAACGCTATAACATCACCCAAACGAGAATCGCCATGGGGACCTTTGTCTCCATAACTCTGATACATGAATCCAGGGATCAGGCAGAAGAGGCCATGGCCGGGGCCTATGATGAAATCGACAGGATCACGGCACTTCTGAGCCGATTTGATCAAAATGCCGCAGTGGCACGGTTGAATATGCAGGGATATCTGCGGAATGTCCCGCCTGAAATGAATCAGATCATATCCCGATCCCTGGACTATTATCGGCTCAGCAGCGGTGCATTCGACATCACGGTGAAGCCCGTGGTTGATCTTTTCCAGGAAAAGCTGGGTGGAAAGAAGAAAGTGGTTCCCACCGAACAGGAACTGCGTGGAAGATTAGATCTCGTCGGCACCCACCTGATTCAATTTGACAAGGGAACCATAGGATTTGAAAAGCCCGGCATGGGTATCACCCTGGATGGCATCGCCAAGGGATACATCGTGGACAGTGCGGCTGGAATTCTTGCCCAATCCGGCATCTCCAATTTTCTCATCAATGCCGGTGGAGACATCAGGGCCAAGGGAGCCAGGCCGGATAGAAAACCCTGGACCATCGCCATTCAGGATCCTGAAAAAAGGATGGCCTACCCGGACATCATTCACCTGAGTGACGGGGCCATTGCAACGTCCGGGAATTATGAGGTCTTTTTTGATCAGGAGAAGATGTTTCACCATATCGTTGACCCCAAGACCGGGGCCTCTCCCAATCAAAGCGCCAGCGTTTCCGTTCTCGCCAAAAGCACCACCCAGGCGGATGCACTCTCCACCAGTGTCTTCGTGATGCCCCCCGCCCGCGGAGTAGGGTTCATCAATGGCATTTCAAAAAGTGAATGTCTTATTGTTCCAAAGAATGGCGCACTGTTGAGATCACAGGGCTGGATGAGCGCGGCCATATGATCTGTTCCATTTCCTGAAGCAGGCCTGAGAAGGTCCCGGGATCTTTGGCCGAGATAAGTACGCCCTCCTCCCCCTGGGCCAGGGCAGCCCTTTCTTGCGTTTCCAGACGGTCACATTTATTGAGCACCAGCAGGGTCCTGATATGGTGCAGCTTGAGCTTTGTCAAAATGCCCTCCACCGCCGCGATCTGCTCCTCCATTCTGGGGCTGCTTGCATCCACCACGTGAAGGAGTAAGTCCGCATCATAGAGTTCCTCCAGCGTGGCGGCAAAAGCCTCCAGCAGATATTTCGGCAAGTCCCTGATAAAACCGACCGTATCCGTGATAATGACCTCCCGTTCCCGTGGGAACCTGAGACGGCGGCTGCTGGGATCCAGGGTGGCGAAAAGACGGTTTTCCACATGGACACGGCTTTTTGTCAGACTGTTGAGAAGCGTTGACTTGCCCGCATTGGTATAGCCAACGATGGAAATAATGGGCAATCTCCGTGCATTACGTAGGCGGCGTCGCTCTTCCCGCTGCTTCTTGATCTTCTCCAATTCTCGATTGAGCCTCGCGATCCGTTCACGGACCCTCCGTCGATTGATTTCCAGCTTGGTCTCCCCCGGGCCCCTGCCACCGATTCCTCCGGTCAGCCTGGACATGGCCGTATTTTTTGTAGCAAGCCGTGGCAGGAGGTATCGAAGTTGTGCCAGTTCCACCTGGATCTTTCCTTCTCTGGTGACGGCCCGTCTCGCAAAGATATCCAGGATGAGCTGACTCCGGTCGATTATTTTGAGGTCCGTCTGGTCAGTGAGGCTTTTCACCTGGGCAGGGGCCAGTTCATTATCAAAGATCATGAGGTTGCTTCCCGTCTGAAGACACCGCAGAACCAGATCCGTTAACTTTCCCTTGCCCATGAGGAACCGCGGGTTTTTTTCCTTGACCCGCTGAACGACCCTACCCACCACTTCAAGATTGTTGGAACGGGCCAGTTCCTGCAATTCTGCCAGAGACTCTCGTGACTTGCCGGTGGCCCCCTTTCCTACGCCTACCAGGACCGCCCTTTCCCGGCTTTCCAGGCTCAAGCCGCCATCTGTCCTGGCCAGTTCATCCTCCAGGGATCTGATGAGGGCACGAAAATCCAGATGCAACTGCCCCATATCCGGAACACGGGTGATGCTCCATTTTTCATTCGCGTTGTTTTTGGGCAGGATGTGGGCATAGGAGATGGGACCCGGGATTCCCATGTCTCCCACCTCAACGCTCGCCATCAGATCCAGACCCGTCAGCACCAGATCAGTGAGGTCTTCATTTGACAGGGGCTCTGAGTGAAGATGGGTATGGATGCACCGCAATCCTATGAGCCGGCCTGTACCGAGCCGGAATCTTCCTAACCCGGGGATCAGAATCCCCCTGTGGTCGCCCACAATGACATGGGTGACAGCGCCTCTTCGGCTGATCAGGAGGGCTACCTGTCTCTGTATCTCAAATGAAAGGGAAGATAACTGGCGGGTCAGTTCCCGGGGGATGATCTCATGACCTGAGATCCGTGTTCGATAGAGTTTCTGCAGACGTTTTATCTGGCTGGCTTTGAGTCCAGCAATTTTGCCGTGTACTTTATCTATTAGGTGTTTCCCCTGCCTCTGATTTGTCCGTTTTTCGGAATTACCGCCCCCCCTTGATTATCTCCACAGGGGCCGGTCCCCGGCATCAAATGAACCGTGTCGTCCGGGGAAAGCCGCGGTTATTCGGAGGGCGGTTCCTCCTCCTCAGCACGATCCCAAAACCGGGTGTGTTCCTTGATGAATGTCAGTTTGAATTTTCCAGTGGGTCCGTTTCGCTGTTTGGCCAGGATAATCTCAGCCAGATTTTTGTTTTCTTCCGTCATGGGGTTATAGAGCTCATCCCGGTAAATAAACGCAATCACGTCAGCATCCTGTTCGATGGCCCCGCTCTCTCGCAGATCGGATAACTGGGGTCTCTTATTGGGCCGATCCTCTACTTTTCGGTTGAGCTGGGAAAGGGCCATAACAGGGACATTGAGGTCCTTTGCCAGGGCCTTGAGAGATCTGGATATTTCCGATATTTCCAACTGACGGGATTCCGCAGATCTTCGACCCACAATCAACTGGAGGTAATCCACAATGATGAGACACAGATCCTGTTTCTTGCTGAGCCGCCGGCATTTGGCCTTCATTTCCAGCACGCTGATTCCCGAGGCATCATCGATAAAGACGGGAAGCTGGGACAGGTGATCGGCAGATTCGGTCAACCTTTCCCAGTCTTTATCCCTCAAATAACCCGTGCGCAATTTGGAGGCATCAATCTGGGCATCCAACCCCAGGAGTCTCAGGCCCAGTTGCATTTTGGACATCTCCAGAGAGAAAACCGCAACCCCCTTGCCGGTTTTTCCCGCAGCATTGTACCCGATATTGAGGGCCAGGGCCGTCTTCCCCATGCTGGGTCTACCCGCAACAATGATCAGGTCTGACGGCTGGAGGCCGGTAGTGAGTTGGTCAAAGGACTTGAAACCGGTAGGCACCCCGGTGAGAAACCCTTCGTGCTCCGCCACGCTCTCCAGCTTCTTAAAGCTGCTCATGACAACTTCATGGAGGGGTGAAAAACCCTCCCCCACCTTGTCCTCTGCAATATCAAAGATAGACTGCTCTGCCAAATCAAGCAGTTCATCCGTTTCCTGCCAATTTTGAAAACAGGATTCAGAAATGGCAGAGCATTGGGTGATCAGCTTTCTTCTTATGGAGTGATCCCGTACGATTTCCGCATGGAAAAGTATGCCGGCAGATGTAGATACGGCATCTACCAGGGATGCGAGATATCCGGTTCCTCCGGCGCTTTCAAGTTGCCCCGTTTTGGTGAGGTATTGGGAGAGGGTGATGAGGTCGATGGGTTCATTATCGTTATATAGCGCGATCATCCCCTCAAAGAGCTGGGTATGGGCTTCCCGGTAGAAGTCTTCAGCCCTCAAGACGTCCATCACCTGATTCGTGGCCTCATTGTTGATTAATATGCCGGCCAGGATGGCCTGCTCCGCCTCATTGTTATGAGGGGGGACCTTGAGGGCGGGGGTAATGACTTTCTTTTTTGCCTGGGGCATGTGGGGCTTCGGCTCTCGTCTAGGCGTCTACATAGGCTAAGATCTTAAATTGTTGATCCCTTTCCCATGCATTATAAGACCAATCGGACGTAAATGCCAATAGGGTTTTTTTATGTCTCCGGAACGATGATGACCTTGATAGAACCGGTCACTTGGGGATGCAATTTTATTGGGACCTCAAATTCGCCCAGGCTCTTGATAGGTTTGTCGAGCCCAATCTTCCGGCGATCTATCTCGATGCCCTGCTTCTCAAGCTCGCCGGCGATATCCATGCTTGTCACGGAACCGTATAACTTTTCTTCTTCTCCCGCTTTCTGGGAAATCGTCACTTCCACTTCCGCTATTTTTTCTCTGACCTGTTCCGCATCTTCTTTGGCCTTGATCCGCCTGACCTCGATCTTCTTGCGCTGGGTTTCAATAAGTTTGATGTTCTGCGTGGTCGCTTCCAGGGCCAGTCCCTTTGGTATAAGATAATTTCTTGCGTATCCCACGGCAACTTCCACGGTGTCACCCTCCAGGCCCAAGGCATCTACATTTTCTCTTAAAATAATTTTCATGAAAGCCTCCTTCCATACTTGGATGCTAAGTGCTTCGATTCACAAGCGCTGTAACGTATTTTGGTGAATATCACTTGTGCAATGACTTACTTCATTCGGCCCTCAACTCAGACCGAGGGAAGTTCGATCGATGTCTGGATAAAACCGTCACCGAATAAATGAATCGAGGGACTAAGCCATGTTTTGCTTATCCATTTTTCTAAAATTAAACCACTGGTCAAACAGTCCGGCCAAGGCCAGTACACACAGGAAAACCTGCTGAAACAGAAGCAAAAAATACACGCCAAACCGAAGCCACCCGGGGACATGGTATTTATTAAGGTAAAAAAGCACGATGGACAACCCGTGAAAAACATAAATAACGATCATCACGACAAGGCCGTTCAAGGCCACCATCTCCAGGGTCCCATCAAGTAGCAAAAGGAAAAAACCCGTTGCAATGACCCCCCATACCATGTGTTCCGGGGAACTCCATCGATCCATTTTATCAAAAGGATACCGAAGATTCATCACCCGGAAGAGCGGCCGGCTCAGAACAATGTTCAACCACACAACAAAGCCGGTGCCGACGATTGCCAGAGAAGGGTAGGTCTTTGCAATGACAGCCATGAGCATCTCGGAAAATTCACGAAAGAGCGTGACCTGTTCCGGATCGGATCCCATTTTCTCATAAACGCGAATCGTCTCGTCGAGGTTGCTCTTAAAGTACTCCAAAACCAGTTCGATGGGCCCCAGATCCTGAGACAATCCGGTTATAATGAGAATAATGGCCCCCAAAAGGAGCATCAATCCGGTCCCGCAAAATACGGCAAGCCCAAAGGAGTACTTTCTTCTGTAGGTCTCGGAGATGATGAGGCCCAGCAACCCAAATTCTACACACAGGTAAACGGCCTGGGGGAATCCGGTCAGTTTCCCGATCAGTCCCAGGATCAGGACCGTCACTGTGAAAATCTTCGCCCCCTGATAGAGGCCCCACTTCGAGGCATAGTAAAGAAACGGCAAGGGTGCGAGCAGGCTGAGGAAAGGCCCAAGCAAAGGAATCCACATTGAGGCGAGAAGCAGGACAGTGACCGTTCCTACACACCCCAATACATCTGTGGCTTTCATGGATTCTATAGACAGGCTCTCACCCAAGACTCTAGGTCCTTGATAGGAGGGAATCTTCAGTCCTTCTCCAGGCTATCTCACAATTGAGGTGGTATAGGGCAGCAAGGCTATATTCCTTGCTCTTTTTATGGCCAAACCGAGCCTTCTCTGGTGCTTGGCACAATTCCCGGATATCCGACACGGAATTATTTTGCCCCGCTCCGTGGTAAACAGTCTCAGTGTCTTCGAATCCTTATAATCAATAGCAAGGCTGCTGTCAGCACAGAACCTGCATATCTTCCTCCGATGGTAGGTCATCCTGCGTCTGGGTCTGGGCCTGCTGGGTCTGGATCTATTGAATGCCATCACTTCCCCCCCTCACTCGGCTCATTTTCGCTCGCTTCCGTTTTTCTCACTTCCGTATCACTGGCTTCCGTTTCACTCTCCTCTGCTTTACTAATTTCTGTTTCGCTCGTATCTGTTCCACTGATTTTTGTTTCGCTTGATTTTTCTTTACTCACTTCCGTATCACTGGCTTCCGTTTTGCTCTCCTCCGATTTACTAATTTCTGTTTCGCTCGTATCTGTTCCACTGATTTTTGTCTCACTTGATTCTGTTTTACTCACTTCCGTATCGCGGACGTCCGTTTCGCTCTCCTCTATTTTTTTCACTTTAGTTTCACTGGCTTCGGGGCTCTTGTCTTCCCGGGTCTCCCTGGGGGCTTGTTTTGCCTGTGCCTCCTGTTCCTTCTGGAGCAATGCCTCCGGGTCGACGCTGTCCTCAAGTTTTACCGTCTGGTATTTGAGAACCCTGTCATCCAGCTTGAGCTCTCTCTCTATTTCTGCTGTGATTTCTGAACCACCGCAATAATCCATAACCACATAGAAGCCATAATCGTTCTTCTTTATTTGGTAAGCGAGTCTTTTGCTACCCCATTCTTCGATCTTCACAACCACGCCGTTATGCTTTTGGGGCAGACTGGAAAACTTCTCAATAACCTCTTTGTTGACCTCTTCCGACAAATTGGGATTTGTGATGTAAATCGTCTCATAATGCCTCATCATTGCCTTCTCCTTTCGGACATTTCTCCTCATGGGATTTCTTTGGTCCCGCCCATTCTCCAGCCAATCGGCCTGATGGTGCGGAACAAGGAGATAAATTATTTAAAACGTTCATTGCTATCACTCTCTTTTTAGGTTGTCAAGGGCTTTTGGTAGGAATCCACAACTTCAAAAAATCTATTGGTATTTGGCTCTTTTTGCCTGGCAACAGCATATGCGGTCTGCGAACCCGGAAGCACCTCCCGGCAAGAAAAACATGCTATGCACCGCCAGGTGTCTTTGGACATCTGTGGTACTGAATGCTATAAATAAACTCATCTCTGCAACATGACAAGAGGGTGGAATGGAACTATCACTGGAACTGCGCGTTGCCCGTGAGGCGGCATTTGAAGCGGGAAAAATCTTGACTCGCCTGTTTGGACAACTCAAAGAGGTCCGAATGAAGGACGAGATGGAATTGATCACCGAAGCGGATATTCAGACAGAACAAAAGATTTTGGACATTATCCGCCGTCAGTTTCCGGAGGACAGTTTTCTTACCGAGGAAACCGGTGCCCACAGACGCCGGCCCGAAAGGGTCTGGATCATCGATCCCCTGGATGGGACGACCAATTTTGCCCACGGATTTCCCTTTTTTGCCACATCCATAGGTCTGGAGCTGGACGGGGAGATGGTCCTGGGAATTGTGTACAACCCTCATATGGCTGAGCATTTTGAAGCGGCAAAAGGCATGGGGGCCTTTTTGAACGGCAACCCCATCACGGTCTCTCAAACCAAAACCCTTCAGGAATCCCTCCTGGGGTTCGGGTTTCCATACACCATCCAAAAAAAACCGGAAGAGGCAATGCATCACCTGGCCAAAATGATTGTCCACCCCCAGGGCGTTCGCAGGCCCGGCACGGCTGCCGTCGATCTCTGCTATGTGGCGGCAGGCATCTTTGATGGTTTCTGGGAAGAAGGGCTCATGCCCTGGGATACGGCGGCCGGTACCGTGATCGTGAGAGAGGCCGGGGGAATGTTAAGCACCTACCAGGGGGCCCCCTATACCCCCCGTTCCCAAACAATCCTGGCCTCCAACGGCATCATCCACGAGGCCATGCTGGAGGTATTGAACGGGTGACCTCATAGCCTGAAGCCATGATCCAAATTAATTCAAGATCCTGGTTGCTGGTCTTTGGTTACTGGATAGCAGGTACCGACATCATGATGCAGGATTCACAATCTCTCAGTAACAGCGAAGGCCTCCTCATTTGAAAGCTGACACACAATCCGGCATCCGGTGGAGAAAAAGGGTCCATCAATAAGTAAATAAATCTAATAAGCAACACCTCTACATACTGCTATGATGATCTCCACAGGCTGAAAGAAATAGTGGGCGTGTGTAAAAAAGCAAAAGATTTGCGATATAAGATAAGATAGTTACTTATTGATGGACGTCCCCCTTTTTGTAAAGTCCTTCCAGCAGTGCCAACGGCGACTTTCGTGATGCGCGTTACCCCTCTCCCTGGAATGCCTCTTGGGCCTCCTCTACTATTTCTGCCTCCCGGTTTCGGTACCGGGGTGAAAAGTGAA
>JAFDIX010000621.1 GCA_019307805.1 Deltaproteobacteria bacterium
ATGGCGCCAATGCCCAGGAAGTGACACGGGTCGTCATCTCAGCGATACTTGCTCTCTGCATACTCTGGTGCATCAGACGGCCTGAAAAGAATTCTGTAGAGACAGGCCGCAGATTTCTTTTTGTGGTAAGTGCCCTCTTTCTGCTCAGCCCCACCCAGTTCCCCTGGTACTTTCTATGGATGCTTCCATTTCTCTCCATTTTGCCGTGCCCCTCTCTGCTGCTTCTGACCCCCTTGCTTTCACTCTACTACATTCGTTACTATTTCCAGGCAAAGGGCATGGTCCACGTCCACGACAACGGAATCGTGTGGCTGGAGTTTGTACCAGTCTGGTGTCTTCTAATATGGGAATGGATAAAACAGAGGCCCTGGGAGAAGCCAGAAAAAAAGGCATTCCCCCGAATTTGAGGAAATGCCTTCATGGAGTCACTTGGTTAACTAAATTTTTGTTACATTTACCGCAGCAGGACCTTTTTGCCCCTGCTCGATGTCAAATGTTACCCGCTCGCCTTCAATGAGAGACTTAAAACCTTCAGCATTAATTCCGGTATGGTGTTAGTGACCATCCTCCTTTCAAAGAATTATCATTGTTCGAAACTTCAGGAGGCCACTCATGACAAATGGATCTTTCCTTCAGACCGAAACCGGCCCGCCGACAAAGGGGAGCCTTCTTGATTGGTCCCTATTATAACTCCCTTTTAAATAAAATCAAGCCCTTAAAATTAAAAAATTCGGCAGACAAAATCAAGGGGTCTTTAGAAGAATACCGACACCCATCACCAGGATACAGACGCTGAAGATAATGGTCGCCACAATGATCAGCACAAGTACTCCCAGGAACGTTCCCAGCGACATGAATAGCAGGGAAATGGCACCGATGGTGGGCCACAGTTTTTTTGCGCCCCCGTAGGTGGTGAAGGTGAAAAGGAAGCCCACCATGAACAGCAGCATGGTATTGGCGCCCAGGTGGGTATGGGTAGTAAGCAGTGCCTCATAGGTCATAATTCCCGAGGGGTCTCCTGAATGGGGTATGAGAAATACCCAGGGATAGATAATGACTATCATGCTCAAAACGGCGCACCATTTGGCAAGGTTTCTCAATGCCGGGGTTAATGTCAACGATTCCATCCTTTCACCCTCCTTTTTCCTTCAGGTATATAAAAGCATCTCTAAACATGCGTGCAAACGGCTTGTTCATTGAACCACCGCACCCCAGTGCCTTTCGGAAAACCTGAACCATTGGAGACTGGTGAAGGACAGATGCGGGTTTTTCACCAGCCTCCTAGTCAATCAAAATAAGAGACTGATCTTTCAAACCCCGCAACACCCCTGCAGATACACTCCCCAACAACCACCTCTTGATGCCGGTCAAACCCCGTTTTCCCATGACAACCGTTCCGTAGTTCCCGGATTCCATCATCGCGAGCAGGTCCCTGTCGACTTCACCGCGTGTGGGAATAAACATGAGCTTAAGGTCAGCATCCATTCCCGTGACCTTTTTAATTTTCTCCCACCTTTGTTCAGCAGGTCCTTGAGGACCGCTCAAGGCATGGACAAAGTGGAACTGAAAATCCGGCTTGTCAAAATGGGTCTGACGCAGAAACATCAGAACCAGTAGTGTGACAGGAGAAAGATCAACAGGGACGAGCACTTTTGAATAACGTTCATTTGTACCAATGAGGGTCAGCGCCTTGCCACGTTCTTTGTAAAGTACCCGTTCCCGCCACGACTGGGTGGAATTTCGACAGAGCATGATTATGCCATGCTCCCCTTCCCGTACCTCCTCATTCACTTCCCTGTCAAAAGACTCCTTCACTGTCCTTTCCCGGGGCCTTATCAACTCTTCTGAAAATCCCAACTGAACCAGGGCATGCTTTGACCACGCCACAAAATCATCCTTTTGCGCCCTGGACATGGTCTCTTTATTCGCGGACCGTAGAAAAAGAACCGTTGGAGAGATTGCAGTCGAAATGTTTTCTTTTTTCGGAAAGAGAAGCGGCAAAGCAGATCGAAATATCTCCACATCATTCGGATGTGCCAGCACCATTAAGCCACGAAAATTTCGACTGAGGAGTTTGTGTTCAAGATCGGTCCTTTCCTGTTCCTGCCTGGGCCAGCGGCTGCAAATGAAACCCTGTTCCAGAACCACCTGTTTGAGACAGGCATTACAGTTGATGCAAATACGAATTTTTTTGCTGCCCTTTCTTGCTTTTTTCACCCAATCCGTATCGACCCGCACAGGGCGGCCAAGCCCGATGAGATCTGTCACATTGTCCTTAAGTAGAGCTTCTGCAATCCCGGGCCTCATAACTCTGCCGGAAATGATTGTTGGAACTTTCACATTTTGTTTTAATGTCGCCATATCCGCTCTGAGATAGGCAGGATGGGCCATCCCCTTGAGGACCTCAGTTGAAAAAATGGAATTAAAGGAGCCGACAGATGCTGAAACATAGGCAATGCCCCGTTTTTCCAAAAGCGTGGCAAAGGATACTGCTTCCCCCAGATCGATCCCCCCGGGGACCATTTCTCTGAGATTTAGTCGAAAGCCTAGGGGGAAATCAGAGGGGATCCTCCTTTTTACCTCCTCAACGACGGATAAGGGGAATACCGTTCTACTCTGAAAATCTCCTCCGAATGAAGACGGGGCTTTATTTGTAAACGAGGATAGAAACTGATTCAGCAGGTATCCATTGGCGCCGTGGAGTTCGACCATATCGAAACCTGCCTGACAGGCCCGTTCTGCGGAATCACCAAATGCATTTTTTACCCTCTCCAAATCCTTGGAACTCATGCTATGCCTCCAGGTCCCCATCTTTTGAAGAAAATAGCGGGTCAAGGCAAAGCGTTTTTCAAATGGGAAAAAGTTCATAAAGCTTTTCAAGGATGCAATGTTAAATGCTAAATTTTCACTGTCCAGTGGTGCCGGTAACAGGGGTTGTTCAGTTTTCGCGAAACGCCCCGTATGATTGAGCTGTAAACATGCCCTCGCACCCTCTCCTTTAATGGCCTCGGCGATTTTATTCAGACCGGGGATGTATTCGTCATCATCCGCCCGAAGGTTATGCCTGGATGCAATTCCATCTGAGGACACTGCCGCATTGGCTACAATGACCATTGCGACCTCGGATCCAGCCAACATTTTGTAATGATTTACCAGAAGAGAACTAACCCATCCCCCGGGATGTGCATATCCCGTAAACACAGGTAAGGCAACCAACCTGTTTTTGAGGCGATAGGGCCCCAGTTTAAGTG